>NZ_QTNE01000001.1:396701-546888 GCF_003603495.1 Bacteroides sp. AM41-16
GGTAATTGCAATCTAAACTGCGTTGAGCGGAAAACGAGACTCGAACTCGCGACCCTAACCTTGGCAAGGTTATGCTCTACCAACTGAGCTATTTCCGCGATTGCGGATGCAAAGGTAGATATTTTCCTTAAACCTGCAAACATTCCGCAGACTTTTTTCACACAGAAAAGTGTACATTTTCGCCAGGCATACAAGCAGACTTTTGATTATCAACTCATTCGCCCACGATAATCTTCATAAGAAAATTGCTTGAAAACTTCAGCTTTTCCTTCTTTTGTCCACATTGCAATGGCCGGATGGTGAATTCCATTGAACATATTCGTCTTTACAGTGGTGTAATGTATCATGTCCTCAAAGACGATTCTCTCCCCTATCTGCAGCTCATGGTCGAAACTCCACAGTCCCATATAGTCGCCGCTCAAGCAGGAGTTTCCTCCAAGGCGATAGACGTAAGGGCCCGCATCGCCCATCTCCGCTCCACGCACTGCAGGCTGATAGGGCATCTCCAGACAATCCGGCATGTGGCACGTAAAGCTAACGTTGAGAATGGCGGTACGAATGCCGCGGTTTTCCACGATGTCCACTATCTCCGAGCTCAGCACACCGGTCTGCCAAGTAAAAGCGGAACCGGGCTCAAGAATGATTTGAAGATGTGGATAGCGCCCCTTCAAGCCCTGCAACAGACGGACAAGATGCTCTACATCATAATCCTTACGCGTCATCAGATGCCCGCCTCCTAAATTCAACCACTTAATCTGTGAGAACCAGCGGGAGAATTTTCCTTCCAAGTGCTCCAATGTGTGTTCCAGCTCGTAGGAAGAAGACTCGCAGTGACAATGACAGTGAAAACCTTCAATACCCGCCGGAAGTTCTTCGGGAAGCGGGTCGGCCATTACACCGAAGCGGGTACCGGGTGCGCAGGGATTATAAAGCTCCGTTTCCACCTCAGAGTATTCAGGATTGATACGGATACCGCAGGAAATGCCGCTTCCCTCCGCCACCACTACCGGATAAAAGCGGTGGAACTGCGAAAGCGAATTGAAAGTAATATGGCTGCTGCACCGCATTATCTCCGGAAAATCGGCCTCGGTATAGGCAGGCGAGTACGTATGTGCCTTACTTCCGAACTCCTCCAATGCCAGACGGGCTTCGTAGACGGAACTTGCCGTAGAGTGGTCTATATACTCCCTGAAAATGGGAAAGGAACGCCACATGGCAAATGATTTGAAAGCGAGGATTATCTCCACACCTGCGCGGTCGGCCACACTTTTTATCAGTGCGAGGTTCTTTCTCAGCAATCCTTCTTCCATAATATAGCAGGGAGAAGGGAAAAGGGAAAAGTCTTTATTTGTCATTCTTCTATCTATATTTACTATTCTAAATTGTCCGTATGTATCGTTCTAACTGTCTTTTTTTAAGATACCACGGTCCTACACTTATACCATCATCCTCTTACAAATATCCCGTTTTTGTGTGAGACAAAAGATGCGACTATCCTATGACAGCACTTTGAAACGCGCGAAGCGCAGCAAAAGTTGTTTGTCTCCCGCATTCTTGAAGCGGATGGTGGCTTTCGCATTGTCTCCTTCGCCCTCCACTTTCAAAACTTCACCCAGGCCGAAACGTTCGTGCTCTATCAATTGTCCCTGCTGTACACGATTGGCAGACCCGCCGGCAGAAGGCGATGTACTTGCCGTATTTGCAGAAGGCGCCACCCGTTTCAGGTTACGTGGAACAGTCGGCGCAATAATCTGCTGTTTCGGTCGTACAGACACACGCTCTTTTCCTCCATACGGAGCATCTTCCCTATCAGGCGCAAAACCTCTGGCGTTCTCCCTGCGGAAAGCGGCGGCTTCCTCCTCTACCCTGCGGAACATTCCCGCATCCTGAGGCAGACGCAGGAAACGTATATCTATATCCTTCAGGAAACGGCTGGGACTGCCAAACTCCATCTTGCCATATCGGAAACGCGTCTTTGCATACGATAGGAAACAGTGTTCTTCAGCACGTGTGATGGCTACATAGAACAGCCGCCGTTCTTCCTCCAATGCCCGGGGAGAGTCACCCACCATGCCGCTGGGAAAAAGATTCTCCTCCATCCCCACTACAAACACATTCTTGAACTCCAATCCCTTGGCCGAATGTACAGTCATCAGGGTTATCTTCTCATCGTCCCCATCCTTATCCGAATCCTGGTCGGTAAGAAGGGAAACTTCCGAAAGGAAGTCACCCAACAACACGTTCGGGTTTCCTTCCTCCTGCCGTTGGGCACAAAAATCACTCATACCGTTCACCAGCTCCTCTATATTCTCCTTACGGCTCAGATTCTCGGGAGAGTTGTCCTGACACACATCATTGATGATGCCCGATTGGCGAATAATGTCGGCACCGATCTCGTAGGCATTCTTCTCCGCAGCATCTGTGATAAAGGCGGATATAAGTTCGCGGAATGCCTGCAACTTTCCCACCGTACCTTTATTGAAGTTCAAGCCATACGCCAACGGCTCACAAAGCACGGTCCACAAACTTACATTGTGCCCGGTGGCGGCAGCAATGATTTTTCCCACTGTCGTATCTCCGATACCCCGTGCAGGATAATTGATAATACGTTTGAAAGCCTCTTCATCATTGGGATTCACTATCAGACGGAAGTAAGCAATAACATCTTTGATTTCCTTGCGTTGATAGAACGACAAGCCTCCGTAAATACGGTAAGGCATACTGCGTTTGCGCATGGCTTCCTCAAAGATACGGCTCTGCGCATTGGTACGGTAGAGTATCGCAAAATCAGAGTAGGCATAGCGCTTTTCACGCCGCAGTTCAGCTATCTTATTCACCACAATATCCCCTTCTTCCACATCACTGTATGCCTGGTACACACCAATGGCCTCTCCCTTCTCCTTTTCCGAGAACACTTCCTTGCGTATCTGCCACTGGTTCTTTTCTATCAGGCTGTTGGCCGCGCGGACAATGGTCTGGGTGGAACGGTAATTCTGCTCCAGCTTGAAGACCTTCGTATCGGGATATACTTTCGTAAAGTAGAGAATATTGTCAATATCGGCACCACGGAAGGAGTAGATACTCTGTGCATCATCCCCCACCACACAGACATGCTGATGGTTCTTGGCAAGTTGCAGCACGATGCTGTGCTGTGCAAAATTGGTATCCTGATACTCATCCACCAGAATGTAACGGAACTGCTCCTGATAACGCGCCAACACCTCGGGGTGGTCCCGGAACAGCAGGAATGTGTAGAACAGCAAATCGTCGAAGTCCATCGCATCTGCCTGCCGGCAACGCTCCCAATATCTCTGGTAGATGTCGCGAAGCGCCGGAACCTTGGCTGCACGGTCTCCTTCGTAAGCCTCCTTGTTGTTGGCATAGCCTGCCGGAGAAACCAGATGATTCTTGGCATTCGAGATACGCGCCTGCACCATCCCCGGCTTGTACACTTTCTCATCCAGCCCCATTTCCTTGATAATGGAACGTATCAAGCTTTTACTGTCTGCCGTATCGTAAATGGTAAACTGCGAAGTGAAGCCGATATGCCCGGCCTCGACATGCAGAATGCGCAGGAACATGGAGTGAAAGGTTCCCATCCACAGATGGCGCGCCCTCTCCGGCCCTACCTGACGGGCTATACGCTCCTTCATTTCGCGCGCCGCCTTGTTGGTAAAGGTCAATGCCAGAATGTTCCAAGGCTGGTAGCCATTCTCCAGCAGATAAGCAATCTTGTAGGTCAGCACGCGCGTCTTTCCCGAACCGGCACCGGCTATCACCAGTGACGGACCGTCATTGTATAACACCGCGTTCCGTTGTCCTTCGTTCAGTTCCTCTATATAATCGGGCATATCCGTATAATCTTAAAATGATGATATTTTTTCTTCCTTTGTTTTTACGGAGGCAAAGATAAAAAAAGCTTCGGAGACGTACGAACATTTCTATAGGTTATAGTGTTTATATAGTAAAGTTCCAAAATTAAATAATTGAAACTTATGAATACAATATTAACGATTTTAATGATAACAGTTATGACTTACGAAATGCCAAAACTTCCCTACACCAACAATGCACTGGAACCTGTAATCAGTCAGCAAACCATAGATTACCACTACGGTAAACATCTGCAAACCTACGTGAACAACCTCAACAACCTCGTTCCGGGAACGGAATTTGAAGGCAAAGACCTGGTAACCATTGTTGCCACAGCACCGGACGGTGCCATCTTCAACAATGCAGGACAAGTGTTGAACCACACATTATACTTCTTACAGTTTGCTCCGAAGCCTGCCCACAGCGAGCCTACCGGCAAGCTGGCAGAAGCCATCAAACGCGACTTCGGCAGCTTTGAGAATTTCAAGAAGGAATTCAACGCGGCAGCTGTCGGCTTGTTCGGCTCCGGATGGGCTTGGTTGTCTGCCGACAAGAACGGCAAACTCCACATCACCAAAGAAGCCAACGGTAGCAATCCGGTACGCGCCGGTCTTGTTCCGCTACTCGGATTCGACGTGTGGGAACATGCCTACTATCTTGATTACCAGAACCGCCGTGCCGACCATGTGAACGAACTGTGGAGCATCATCGACTGGGATGTAGTAGGTAAAAGACTGAAATAAGCAACAAGGTCCCACTAAACATGTTAATGACGCATTCTTGAGCAACTAAGGTTCAAGAATGCGTTTTCTTGTTTAAAATAGCCATCTAACATATTTTAAAGAAATTCTTTGGCTTCTACCATAAGTATTCATTAACTTTGCTAAACTTAAAAGTTAAACAAAAGAAATGAAACTCATCGTAGTAACAGCACCCACATTTTTTGTGGAAGAAGACAAGATTATCACGGCACTATTCGAAGAGGGGCTGGATATTCTACATCTGAGGAAGCCGGAAACTCCCGCCATGTATTCAGAACGGCTTTTAACGCTGATACCCGAAAAATACCATAAGCGCATCATTACCCATGAGCACTTCTACCTGCAGGAAGAGTTCAGCCTGATGGGGATTCATCTAAACACCCGCAATCCCAAAGAGCCCCACGACTATTCGGGCCACATCAGTTGCACCTGCCATTCACTGGACGAAGTGCAGAACAAGAAGCATTTCTATGACTATCTGTTCCTAAGCCCGATATATAATTGCATCACAAAGTCCGGAGTCACGTCCGGCTTCACAGCCGAAGAGTTGCGGCAAGCAGGAAAAAGTAAGGTCATAGACAGTAGAGTCATGGCTTTGGGAGGCATTACTCCCGACAACATACTGGAGATTAAGGATTACGGATTCGGTGGTGCCGTTGTAATGGGTGATTTATGGAATAAATTCAATGCCTGCACCGACCGCGATTATCTGGAAGTAATCTGCCACTTCAAGAAGTTAAAAAAAATGGCTGATTGAGCCTTGCCTTGGACTGGCAAATCAAAATTTACCGTACTCTTTGTATTCAATACCGGCAGGCAACGTGAAATAGAAGGTGGAGCCTTCCCCTTTCTTAGACTCCACACCGATACCTCCCCCATAGTGCTCCACAATAGATTTGGTGATGGAAAGCCCCAACCCCGTACCTTTGATATTGTAGTTCATCTTCACAAACCGTTCAAAGATGGCATGTCTTCCCACTTCATCGATACCACAGCCTGTATCTGCCACATAAAAATAGAAGTTATGGTTGCTCAATCTCCTGCAACCGATTTTCACACTGCCCATTTCCGTAAACTTCAAGGCATTCCTCACCAAGTTACCTATGACTTGGGCAAAACGCACACGGTCTACCACCAAACGGCATTGAGGCAACCGTTCTACAAACTCCACCTGAATGCCCGTGGGATGCGAGCGCATATTCTCCGTCGTGCAGACTTCATCAATCAGCGCGTTTACATCCACTTCTCCATCGTTATATTCCAGGGTATTTGCCTCAATCTTCGAATAGTCCAGCAAGTCATTGACCAGTTGCAGCAGCGAGTCCTTGTTATCATTAATCTCTTTCAGGAAAGCCATACGGGTTTCTCTGTCCAGATTATCCATTTCGGCAAGCATGGTTGTAAAGCCTACAATAGCATTCAAAGGAGTACGTATTTCGTGAGTCATATTAGCTATGAAAGCATTCTTCAGCTGATTGGATTCTTCGGCAACCTCATTGATGCGCTGCAACGTCTTCAACCTTTTGCTCTTGCTGATGGAAATGATTATCATGATGACCAAGAGCAGAATGACAATCATTCCAAAACTGTATATTAGTGCTTCATTCTTCTGATAGAGGTCGCTGGTCCAGACATCATATGCTGCCGTAATTGTTAATATCATCGTTTATTGCTTGCTTATTGGAAACTATAAAATTATAGGAAGCAAATATACTAAAGAAAACACAAATAAATTAATAGAAACTACAGTTTTTTCCAACAAAATGGGCCGCATGCCATTACCAAGTAAAGCATGCAGCCCATAAATGTCATTATTCAGTATTATTGATATCAGCCTTCAATGGCAGCCTGCGCCGCAGCCAGACGTGCAATAGGCACACGGAACGGAGAACAGCTGACATAATTCAAGCCAACTTTGTGGCAGAACTTCACAGAAGAAGGCTCACCGCCATGTTCGCCGCAGATACCGCACTTCAAATCCGGACGGATAGCACGTCCCTTTTCAGTAGCCATGCGCACCAACTGTCCTACACCATTCTGGTCGAGTACCTGGAACGGGTCTACTTTCAGAATCTTCTTCTCCAGATAAATCGGGAGGAAGGAAGCGATATCGTCGCGTGAATAACCAAATGTCATCTGAGTCAAGTCGTTCGTACCGAATGAGAAGAACTCGGCAGAGGAAGCAATGCGGTCGGCAGTCAAGGCGGCACGCGGAATCTCAATCATTGTACCTACCTTGAAGTCGATGCTGTCACCCACTTCTTCAAACAACTGGGCAGCCTCAGCACGAATCACTTCTTCCTGCTGCTTGAACTCATACAAGATACCGGTCAGAGGCACCATGATTTCAGGATGGGTTTCAACACCTTCCTTCTTCAATTCCAAAGCAGCACCCAGGATGGCACGCGTCTGCATCTGTGTAATTTCAGGATATGTATTTCCCAAACGGCAACCACGATGACCCAACATCGGATTATGCTCACAAAGTGCCTCAACACGTTGCTGGATATACTGGAGGCTCACGCCCATCGTATCTGCCATTTCCTGCTGTCCCTTCAGGTCATGGGGAACAAACTCATGCAAAGGAGGATCAAGCAGACGCACCGTCACCGGACAGCCTTCCATTGCTTTGAAAATTCCCTTGAAGTCAGCTTGCTGGTAGGGAAGAATCTTAGCCAAAGCCTTGCGGCGCCCTTCTGCATTTTCTGCCAGAATCATCTCGCGCATGGCTTTAATCTTCTCGCCTTCGAAGAACATGTGTTCCGTACGGCAAAGGCCGATACCCACCGCACCAAAATTGCGTGCCACTTCTGCATCGTGAGGAGTATCCGCATTGGTACGAACCTGCAGCTTCGTATATTTGTCTGCTAAATCCATCAGTTCCGCAAAGTCACCGGACAGCTCAGCCGCTTTTGTCTCCACCTTGTCTTTATATACTTCACCGGTGCTTCCGTTCAAGGAGATATAGTCACCTTCTTTCAACAGTACACCATCCACTTCCACTGTACGCGCCTTGTAGTCGATGTTCAAGGCACCTGCACCAGACACACAGCACTTACCCATACCACGAGCAACCACTGCCGCATGCGAAGTCATACCACCGCGGGCAGTCAGGATACCTTCGGCAACTGCCATACCTGCCAAATCTTCCGGAGAAGTCTCGATACGTACCATCACCACACGCTTGCCGGCAGCATGCCATTCGGCAGCATCATCGGCAAAGAATACGATTTGTCCCGTAGCGGCACCCGGAGAAGCGGGAAGACCACGAGTCAACACCTTAGCTTGTTTCAGAGCTGTCTTATCAAATACCGGGTGGAGCAGTTCGTCCAACTTATTGGGCTCACAACGCATCAATGCAGTCTTTTCGTCAATCATACCTTGATGGAGCAAGTCCATGGCAATCTTCACCATAGCGGCTCCGGTACGCTTACCGTTACGGGTCTGGAGGAACCAGAGTTTACCCTCTTGTACTGTAAACTCCATATCCTGCATATCACGGTAGTGATTTTCGAGTTTTGTCTGCAAAGCATCCAGTTCCTTATAGATTTCCGGCATAGCCTCCTCCATGGAAGGATATTTGCTGACACGTTCTTCTTCGCTTACACCGGCTAATTCAGCCCAACGTTGAGAACCGATTTTTGTAATCTGTTGCGGAGTACGGATACCGGCAACCACGTCTTCACCTTGTGCATTAATCAAATACTCGCCATTGAAAAGGTCCTCACCGGTAGCAGCATCGCGGCTGAAGCAAACACCCGTAGCAGAGCTCTCGCCCATATTACCGAATACCATAGCCTGAACGCTTACGGCAGTACCCCATTCGTCAGGAATTCCCTCCATCTTACGATACAAGATGGCGCGTTCGTTCATCCAGGAGTTGAATACGGCACAAACGGCACCCCACAACTGCTCGTAGGCACAAGTCGGGAAGTCTTTTCCGGTTTGTTCTTTCACCGCAGCCTTGAACTTCTTCACGAGTTCCTTAAGGTCTTCCACCTCAAGCTCGTTATCCAGCTTCACGCCTTTAGCATGTTTCACATCTTCTATAATAGCCTCGAACGGGTCTACATCTTCCTTGTTCACCGGCTTCATACCCAGCACCACGTCGCCATACATCTGCACGAAACGACGGTAAGAGTCCCATGCAAAGCGTGCATTGCCCGTCTTGCGCGTCAGGCCTTCCACCACTTCGTCATTCAAGCCAAGATTCAGGATAGTGTCCATCATGCCCGGCATGGAAGCGCGTGCACCCGAACGAACGGAAACCAGCAACGGATTCTCCACATCACCGAATTTGGAACGCATCAGCGTCTCCACATGGGCAATGGCCTGTTCAACTTCGTTCTTCAACAGAGCAACGACTTTATCCTGCCCCATTTCATAATATTCCGTACAAACTTCTGTCGTTATTGTAAAGCCCGGAGGAACCGGAACCCCTATAAGGTTCATTTCTGCAAGGTTGGCACCTTTCCCACCCAAAAGGTTTCTCATATCGGCCTTTCCTTCTGCCTGGCCGTTACCAAAGGTATAAACTCTTTTTTTGTCCATAATATAAATTTAAAGTTTTTGATAGTGATTTCTCTTTTCTGTTCGCAAATCTAAGTATATTTCGCAGACTAGAAAACTTTTTCAGAAAAAACTTTATGCTAAAATGCAATTTCGACATTGCAATCTTTAATATTTCATTTCATAGAGAGAAATCCCGAAAAAATGTCTATTTTTGCCGAAGAATTTATTAGATTGGTGTAAAAGTGGCAAGAAAGAGAAAAGAACTTCCCCTACTGGAGAAGGTGACAATTACGGATGTGGCTGCCGAAGGAAAAGCCATCGCAAAAGTCAATGATTTGGTGATTTTCGTACCATATGTCGTCCCCGGCGATGTAGTTGACCTGCAAATTAAGAGAAAAAAGCATCATTATGCTGAAGCCGAGGCTGTGAAATTCCATGAATATTCGGCAGTACGGGCAGTTCCATTCTGCCAACATTATGGTGTATGCGGCGGTTGTAAATGGCAGGTTCTCCCCTATTCCGAGCAAATCAAGTATAAGCAAAAACAAGTAACGGACAACCTCACCCGCATCGGCAAAATCGAATTGCCGGAAATCTCTCCGATATTAGGTTCAGAAAAAACTCAGTTCTACCGGAATAAACTGGAGTACACTTTTTCCAACAAACGTTGGCTGACGACAGAAGAGGTTCAGCAGAATGTAGTGTACGAACAGATGAATGCCGTAGGCTTCCATATTCCCAATGCTTTCGATAAAGTGCTTGCCATAGAGAAGTGCTGGTTGCAGGACGATATATCCAACCGCATCCGCAATGCGGTACGCGACTATGCCTACCAGCACAACTATTCCTTCATCAACCTGCGTACGCATGAAGGAATGCTACGCAATATGATTGTGCGTACCTCTACCACCGGCGAACTGATGGTAATCCTCATCTGCAAGATAGAGAAAGAGGAGGAAATGGCTCTGTTCAAGCAAATGCTGCAATACATAGCAGATACATTCCCCGAAATCACTTCCCTGCTATACATTATTAATAATAAGTGCAACGATACCATCACCGACCTCGAGGTACACACCTTCAAGGGGAAAGACCACATCTTCGAGGAAATGGAGGGACTGCGCTTCAAGGTAGGTCCCAAATCTTTCTATCAAACCAACTCCGAACAAGCCTACAACCTCTACAAAGTAGCGCGCAACTTTGCCGGACTGACCGGTAACGAGCTTGTTTATGACCTTTATACCGGCACGGGTACCATTGCCAATTTCGTATCCAAGCACGCACGCCAGGTAATCGGCATAGAATATGTGCCCGAAGCCATTGAAGACGCCAAGGTCAATGCCGAGATTAACGGAATTAAAAATACATTGTTCTTTGCCGGAGATATGAAAGACATGCTGACACAAGACTTCATCAACCAATACGGCCGTCCCGATGTCATCATCACCGACCCTCCCCGTGCCGGAATGCACCAGGATGTAGTGGATGTCATTCTGTTTGCCGAACCCAAACGCATCGTATACGTCAGCTGTAATCCGGCTACGCAGGCGCGCGACCTGCAACTGCTCGATGCGAAATATAAAGTGAAGGCCGTTCAACCGGTAGACATGTTCCCGCACACCCACCATGTGGAAAACGTAGTATTATTGGAATTAAAAAATTGAAAGTACAAGTAGTTTTCAATCGTAAATTGTAAATTGTCTAATCGTAAATTAAAACCAGTCGTGGCAAAAGAAAAAATTACAGCAAGAGCCCGCACACAATATACGGACTACATGGTGAAGGAACCGATGGAGCTCATGGAGTTTCTGGCAGCTAAAATGCCGGACGCCAGCCGCACCAAGCTGAAATCATTGCTAAGCAAACGCATTATATATGTGGACAGCGTTATCACTACACAATACAATTTTCCCCTGAAACCGGGTATGAAAGTACAAATCAGCCGTGAGAAGGGACGTAAAGAGTTCAACCATAAACTGATGAAGATTGTATACGAGGATGCCTATATCATCGTGATAGAGAAGATGCAGGGTTTGCTGTCCGTCAACACTGACCGGCAAAAGGAACGTACCGCCTATACCATCTTGAATGAATACGTGCAACGCTCGGGCAAGCAGCACCGTGTACACATCGTGCACCGCCTGGACCGTGACACCTCCGGCTTGATGATGTTTGCCAAAGACGAGAAGACCCAACGTACACTACGCGATAACTGGCATGACATTGTAACAGACCGGCGATACGTAGCCGTAGTGGTCGGCGAGATGGAAAAAGATGCAGGAAACGTGGTTTCTTGGTTGACAGACCGCAAGCTGTATGTATATTCAAGTCCGACAGATGACGGGGGACAAGAATCCATTACGCATTACCGTACCATCAAACGAGCCAATGGATACTCTCTCGTTGAACTGAACCTGGAAACGGGACGAAAAAACCAGATACGTGTACACATGCAGGATTTGGGGCATCCCATTATCGGCGACGGACGCTATGGACTGGAAGACGTAAATCCTATCGGACGCTTGGCCCTGCATGCTTTCAAACTCTGTTTCTATCATCCCGTCACGGGAGAGCTGATGCGGTTTGAAACACCTTATCCGGGAGAGTTCAAGAAATTGGTTTTGAAGAATAAGTAAAAAGCTGACATACAATAAAAAACGGAGCAATTGATTTGCTCCGTTTTTTATTGATAAGCATGTCGTCATTGCCGACGCATACGAAAAGGCTGTCCGTGAATATTATCTTGATATTCCCTCCAGCTATTATACCAAGTACCACTGAAAGAATAAGAATCAGCCATGGCTCCTTCAATGTAAGCCATGCTGCCACCATCATAGAATTCCAATTCCATCAGATTGTAAGCCCCACTAACCCAATTCCATCTGAAAAGCAAATAATTCGGGTCGCCATATGAACCAATAGTACCTTGGTTGCGCGCGTTAAAGGTCATAATCGTCCCCCTACCCCAAGTATATGCCCCGAAATCTATTTCTTCAGATGTATACCATTCACCGGGCAGATTATATTCCGTTTCTTCCTCACTATCACATGATGTCAATCCTAATACAAGGACAAACAACAATAACATTTTTGTGTATTTCAACATATTATTCATAAGCCATACTTTATTTATAATTAGCATCTACCATCATAACAACCACTCCATCCAGTTTACCGGATAAATAATGTTCGCGCACCCATACATTATCAAAGTACTTGATTTCACCGGCACCATAATTCAGAGTCAACCCCTCCATAGACTTATCCATCCATTTCCAAGTAAAAGTACGTGAAGTCGTTTCATAGGGACGGGACTCGCCTCCGCGATAATACTCCCAGATTTCCTGTCCAGAATTATCAGCCTTGGCAAACTTCAGCTGATGACTGCATAACACTTCAACTCCATCTTTGTTTTCCGTCTGATATTCTTCTATCCACGTCTTCCCACACAATTTGTCGTCGCTATTCTGCATGGTATAATATACATCATCCCCACAAGACGCCAGCCCAATCGTAAATACACACAACAGCAATATCTTCACATAATTCAAAGTCTTCATAAGTTATCGAGTTTAGTTAATACTTGCGGACAAACATACACAAAAAAAATGAAACACTTAATACTTCGCCTGAAATTTCTTGTAGAAGACAAGGAATAAAATAAATCCCATCAGTGCAAACGGTACGCCTGCCAATGCGGGATAACGGTATCCTCCACTCAAGGCAAGACCTCCGATATAGGCTCCGATAGCATTCCCCAAATTGAAGGCCATCTGCACACAAGCGCCTCCCAACATTTCTCCTCCAGGGGCCACACGAATCATCAACACCTGCTCCGGACTGGAGACGGCAAACAAACCTGCCGTACAGAGTGTCATCAATATTGCCGAACACCACGGATGGGGCGAGAGTAAAAATATCAATAATAAAATAACACATATCATCCCTTGCACCACCGTACCTACCTTTCCCGGAGTGTACCGGTCGGACATGCGCCCACTGACCAGATTGCCGGCAACCATTCCGAATCCTGCCAGTACCATCAGCGCCGTAATGCTTTCCGCACTAAAACCGGAAACCTCAGTCAGCAACGGGGTGATGTAGCTATACCAGCAGAATACGCCACCGTTGCCCAAAGCCGTAGCTCCCAATATGAGCCACGGCGCCGGCTTCTTCAAAAAACGGAACTGTCCTTTAAATCCCGTGTCTTTCAGTCCTTCGACCTGCGGTACCCAACGCCAAATGTAGTACAGTGTTATCAATCCCCAGGCACCTACCAGCAGAAACGTGGCACGCCAAGACAGTGTATGGCTCAACGAAGTACCCAACGGCACCCCAAACAGATTGGCCACAGTCATTCCCGCTATCATAATTGAAACCGCCTCCGAGCTTTTCCCCTTATCAGCCAATTTTCCCGCAACAATGGAAGCCACCCCAAAATAAGCGCCATGAGGAAGTCCGGAAACAAAACGTCCCAACAGCAAGACCCAATAATTGGGTGCCATAGACGCACAAATATTACCCACAATCATTAATGCCATCAAGACCAGCAGAATCTGCTTCAACGGGCGTTTACGGGCCAGGAGCAGCATGGGCGCACCAAAACAAACACCCAACGCATACGCAGAAATGAAATGACCGGCCACGGGAATGCTGATTCCCAAATCAGTAGCCACATAGGGCAAAATACCCATCATCGTAAATTCGGCAATCCCTAGCCCCAATGTGCCGAACGCCAATGCAATAAGACTCTTCTTCATACCTTAAAAAACAACCTATATTTTTTACCGGGCGCAAAGATAATGACATTGCATTCTCCAAATAAAAAGGATACCGAATTATTTTCAGTATCCTTCTTCATTTTTTATCTTATATCAATTGTATACCCACCTTTAAAGACTCCTCCCGGCGCCAAGTGCTGCATACAGTCCTTATCCTTATATTCGCCCTTATAATGGGCACGGTCACAACGCCCGTACCACGGCTCGATGCAGACAAACGGAGCATTCTTGGCCGGAGGCGACCACAACCCCACCACCGGAGTGTCGAAATACAGACTGAGATAGGGCTTCTTCTCCTTATTATATAATGTAACTTCTTTCACTTGACTGTTTTCCAGAATCAGGGCATCTTTATCAAAGGAGTGGATGTCCAAAGGCAGCAGGCCATCTGTCAACTCAAGCAAATATTCCTTATCCGGAGCGGCACATCCTTTCTCGGAGATAAGGATATAGTGCAAACCTTCCGTCTTATCAAAGCCGAAATATCCACGGTCCGTTGTCTCCGTATCATAGTCCGGGTAATAGAAAGCCGGATGGGCCCCTATCTGGAAGTGCATTTCGCGTGTTCCGGTATTGATGACTTTCCAAAGCACCTCAATCTTCTTTCCCTCTATCCGATAGCCTATCTCAAGGCAAAACGGGAAAGGATATTTCTTGCGTGTTTCCTCACTGTCAACCAGTCGATAGCGTACCTCATCTTCCAGTTCAAGCATCAATTCAAAATCCATATCGCGGGCAAAACCGTGTTGCGTCAATGCGTAGGAAACGCCTTCGTGGCGGTATTCATTCTCCCAAACGCTACCTACAATGGGAAAAAGCACCGGAGAATGCCGTTTCCAAAAAGCGGGGTCTGCCTGCCAAAGATATTCTTTTCCATCATGCAAGATACTGCATAACTCGGCCCCATGTGGGGAGACTTTAATTGTCAGTTCTGAATTAGAAAGTGTTTTCATATCATATATCATTTTGTTATTTTCTCATATAGTGTGGCATCTCTCCGGGTATTTCCATCGAAATCTCCACCAGGCCACCGACCACTCCGTCCTGCTTCCATGCCGTCTGATAAATCATTTTCCTGACACCGTTCTTCTCAATGGTGTAGGCATTCACTCCCCCCGTCTCCAGCAGTTCGCGTATCTTGGCTTGCGATTGCGGGTTGTGGCAATCAAAGAGATTCTTGCCTATCAGGTCACCGTGTTTGGCAAACGTACGGCATGCTTTCTCGTTCATATATAGGATGATTCCCTTTGTGTCGCATACAGTTACGGCACAGTTCATTTCATTGGCCCATTCGTACATAATTCTTTATTTTTAATTGGCTATTTTCTATGCACTTGAAATGCATTTACAGAAAACTCTTCAAAGTCAAATGTCCTTTTCTCTATCGAATTATTATTGCATTAATCCTCCTTCTATGAAGAAAACGACTTCATTCAATCGTTCTTTATTCGATTCTTCATCTTTGAAAATAGCTGGAGTGAAGATTATCCTATCTTGAATCAGATTATCTACCAAATCCCACATGACTTCATGGTACAGCATCACCATTGCCACTTTTTCATTGTCAATACCATATTGGCTTGCTAAGGAGCCACAATTATTCTTTAGTTCCGCACTGATAGAGTTTACCAATTTTTCAGTTATTTGATGAAAGCGGTCTTGCCGTTTCTTTATAATAGGAAATAATACATCTCCATTATCATCTACCAGCCCATAAGGTTTTAACTGAGAAACGAGTTTGGCATCTGTTACTTTTCCGAATTGTGCTATTTCATCAGCACAATGGTCCATAATGTCGTTGTCAGGAGCAATGCCGCTATTGATGTAAGTCAAAATCAAATTCTGTTCTCCGAAACCATTCGTACCGCATGCAAAGCCATTTCTTGATTCGTATAATACCCAGTAACAGCCACTCCAGCTTGTATAATTGTCAACATCCTCAAACAAGACTAACTTTGTCCACATTTTTCCATCCAGAAGGTATGAAAAAACAAGTGAGAGTACATTGTTCTTGAATCCCATTTCACTGATAGTTTGTGCCAATGATATAAAGTCTGCCTTTGTTTTGACATACATGGATTCAGCAATCTCCTTACTTAAGCTTCTTAGAGAATTGGTCTGTTCTTTGTCGAGAATGGGTATAGTAGCTTTCCATTTTCCTTTTGTTTTACTGACAAGTCCACCTACTTCCAATAACAATAATTGGCTATCAGAGCATTTAATACCCATTTCACGAAGTTCGGCTTGAGTACGTGGAGTCCGTAAATTGTATAGTATTTCCCAATTATTATCTGGCGTTACATAGTCTTCGGGCTGATGTCCGTTCACTGCAACAAACTGGGTTGCTTCCCATTCGCTATAAGGTCTTATCGATATTTGTGCTTTAATCATTGTGGTAACGGACAATAAGGCAAACAACAATAATAAGTCCGGATAATGTTTCATATATCGCTTAATTTTAGTTTTGTTCATCATTCATGCACTTCTCTTATGTAACAAAGATAACGTTTTTTTCAATTCCTCTCTCAAACCTATAACAAAAAACTTCCCGACTACCAATAAAAAACTTCCTAACTACTAATAGTAAAGTTTGCAAGTATAGAGATAAAGAATTACCTTCGCCCTTGGTTTGTCTATCCCAAGCCTTGGGATAGAAATCCCCAACCTTGGCATACACATCCGCAACCTTGGGACAAACTCTGTAAGCCCCAATAAACAAACGAACCTCATAACAACGCTACCATCATGGCAGAATACAACATGCAGGAACTGAACCTGCCGGGAGAAGACGGCAAACGCATCCTCTACCCACGAATGAAACTATACGGGCAGGTGGACTTGGAAACCATCACCGAAAAGATAGCATACGCCTCATCCTTCACACGAGGAGACATCATCGGACTGATGCAAGCCATCACCGACGAAATAGCCTACCAAATGGGGCAAGGTTACTCCGTGAAGATTGACAACTTAGGAGTATTCACCCCTGCCCTCGGTCTGCGGCAAGACCGTGAACGGGAGACGGGCGAAGAAGGAGACACCAAGCGAAACGCCGTCAGCATCTGCCTGAAGGACATACATTTCAAGGTGGACAAAGAACTACTGTACCGTACCGCTCGCCATTGCCACCTGAAACGTTCCACCGACAAATTCCAACGCTCCTCACAAGTGTTTTCTCCGCAGGAACGGCTGGAACGGGCAAAAAAATACCTGGAAAAGAACAGCTTCATGACCCAAGCCGACTATTGCCAACTGACCGGCTTATTGAAGTCCGCCGCCTCCCGCGAGTTGCGCGAATGGATAGCCAATCCCGAATCGGGCATCGACTACAAAGGACGAGGAACACACAAGATTTATATTCTAAGGAAACCATAACCCACATCCATTGAAGTAACAAAAACAATGAAGATACTACATACCAGCGACTGGCACCTGGGACACACCCTCTACAACTACGACCGCACCGTCGAACAGCAGGCCTTCCTACGGCAACTCACCCGCATAGTAACCGAAGAGCAGCCCGACGCCATGGTGGTAAGCGGAGATATCTACCACTACTCCTCTCCCGCTGCCGCCACGCAGAAGATGTACACCGACGCCATGCTGAACATTCACCAAGCCTGCCCCGAAATGACCATCGTAGTCACCGCCGGAAACCACGACAGCAGCTCCAAATTGGAGATAGACAGCAACCTCTGGCAGCACTTCGGCTTGAACGTTGTGGGAAACATCGAACGTACAGCCGAGGAAGTGAATTTGGACAAGCACATCATCGAGATAAACAATGAAAAAAAGACAATAGGCTACGTCATTGCCGTGCCCCACGTCTATCCGCAAAACTTCCCCCTGCTGGACACTGAAACACCGCGCGACCAACGGCAGGCACGCTTCTTCCAGGCACTGCTGGACGAAGTGAAGAAACGGAATACGGCACAGCTTCCCGTCGTCCTCATGGCCCATCTCTCTATTGAAGGCAGCGACCGTAGCGGGCACGATGAGAGTATCGGCGGAATAGAGTATGTTCCCCTCAGCGCTATGGGAGAAGGGTACGACTACCTGGCACTCGGACACATCCATTGCCCTCAGGACATCAAAGGCAGTCATCACCACGCACGCTATTGCGGCACTCCCCTCCCCGTCAGCTTCGACGAAACCTATCCGCACTCCGTCTCCATCATCGAGTTGGAGAAAGGGGCAGAGCCACAAATCAGTACAAGGGAAATTGAAAATCCGATTCCGCTCGTCACACTTCCCCATGACCCGACACCTTTCGAAGACGCCTTGAAACTGCTGGAAGAATATCCGGAAGAGAAACCTGCATACCTCCGCCTGAACGTGCTGACAAAAGGCTACCTGCCCCCCGACTGCAACGAAAAAGCCTCGAACGCCGCCAAAGGCAAGGCATGCAAATATTGCTACATCAAGACTACCCGAGAGCGACAGGCCGACACTGACGAGAGCAAGCCTATCTCCATCCAAGAGATGCAGGAAATGTCTCCCCTGGAAATAGCCAGACTCTACTACCGCGAAACCGAAGGAGAAGAGATGGACCCAGAACTTTGCCAGCTGATGGAGACTGTCATGCAAAAAGTGAAAAGCAAGAACAACTCCTAATCATTTGTCCGAACCATGAAACTCCAGAAACTGACCATAAAGAACCTTGCCTCCATAGAAGATGCCGTCATCGACTTTGAGAACGGACCGCTAAGCGAGGAATCCCTTTTCCTTATCTGCGGCGAGACGGGTGCAGGGAAGACAACCATTCTCGACGCCATCTGCCTGGCACTCTACAACGAAACGCCCCGCATGGACCATGCCGAGAACGAAAAATACAAAGACCTGAGCCAGACTTTCTCTGCCAAAAAGGAAGATGTTGCCATCAACGACAGCCGGCAACTGATGCGCCGTAACACCAGTGAAGCATGGACGGAGCTGGAGTTTACCGGCTCGAACGAAACGCCCTACACCGCCCGATGGTACGTGGCGCGGGCACACCGCAAGATTTCAGGAGCCGTGCAGGATGTGCGCTGGACACTGGAAAACAATAAAAGCGGCATACAGCTCAACAAAAAGAATGAGATAAAGGCGGAAATACAAGCTGCAGTGGGGTTGACCTTCGAACAATTCTGCCGCACCACCATGCTGGCACAAGGCGACTTCACCAAGTTCCTGCAAAGCAAGGAAAGCGAAAAATCGGATATTCTGGAAAAGCTGACCGGTACAAGTATCTACTCCGAAATAGGTGCCGAAATATATGCTGCCACCAAGGAAAGACGGACGGAATACGAAAACCAGAACCGGAAGCTGGAAGGCATCCACATCCTGGCAGAAGAAGAAATCTCCACAATCAAGGAAGCCATAGCCACGCAAAATGCCGGAGTCAAGGAAGCCAATGAGCAGAAAACCATCGCCCTCGCAAAAAGGGACTGGCTGAAGAAATACTCCGAACTCCTCCTCACCCGTGAACAGCAAAAGAAGATGTGGGAAGGGAAGCAAGCGCAACTGCAATCGGACGAATTCAAACAGAAAGAACTGCTGATTAAGGAATGGAACGCCACCGCCGATGCCCGCAACTGGCTCTCTACCTTGAAACAGCAGCAACAGCAACAACAACAGAACTATGCACAAGCCGGAATGTTAAGAGCATCCTTTGCCCGGCTGGACGGAGGAAGCAAGTGGCTATGCGGTTTCCTGAAAGAGCAAGAAGACAAGCTGCATCGTGCCGAGAAGTACTTGCAAGAGCATTCGCCCTTACTGCCCATGTTCGAGCAAAGCCAATCCATCATTACCGGCCTAAAATCCGCACTCGATGCCCAAACACGCATCGGCACCTACAACGCGCACCTTGAAAGACTTGCCGCGCAACAACCCGTAAAAGTCAAGGAGCGTACCGACAAGGAAGCTGCCCTCACCCGGAAAGAACAAGAGAACCATACATTGCAAAACGAAATAAACCTCCGGAACAAGCAGCTTGAAACCATGGACCGCCCTGCCCTGCAAGACAAGAAAAACAAACTCGATGCCGGACGGGAGAACCTGCTGCAAGCATTGAGCGCCTTGTCTTTACTGGCTGAAACGGAAAGGACACTGAACGAGGCAAAGGAAAACGAAAAGGCTTTGAACGCCAAAGTGGAGGCGTGCCAAAAGCAATACGTCCTCCTGCAAACGGCATTCGACAGCAGGAAAACAAGTTATGATGACATCCGCACCCTCTACGACAAGCAAAAGGAAGCCGTAGAAGAGTGGGCAAAGGAAACACGCTCCCGGCTTGTCGTCGGGGATACTTGCCCCGTGTGCGGACAAGAAATAAAATCGCTTTGCAAAGATGAAGATTTCCAGTCTGTCCTTGCTCCCATACGCACCTCCCTGAAAACAAAAGAGAAAGAATACAAGGAAGCCGAGCAGGCATTGAACAACAATCGGACAGAATCCAAGACCTACGGAACGCTGGCAGAGAATGCCCGTCAGTCCACAGCAAGAGCGCTCCGGAGCTACAACCTTGCCCGTACTGACGCACAAGCCAAATGCGCCCAATGCAACGGCATCGGCCTCTCCACAACCACCGGCGAAACCCTGAAGAAGCTACTGGAAGAGAACAAGCTGGAAGCAGACAAACTGAACGAAAAGCTCACTGAAGTTCAAAAGCTCAGCGCACAAATCATAACTCTGCAACGGCAAAAGGACGAATGCCAAAAACATGTGGACGCTGCACGCCAAGCCTTCAACTCTGCCGACAGAGTGCTGAATGAGCTGAAAAACAACATCGTCAATTACGAGTCGCTCACCGCCAACGAAAAGGAGAACATACGTGCCACCATGGACCGCGTCACTCCCCACATCCTCTGGGAAGGATGGAACACGGAATGGAAGAACTCCCCCCTCTCCTTTATTGACCGCCTGACGCAAGCTACGCGCAACTACCGTCTGGCGCAGGAAAAACAAAGAGAACTGAAATCCGCCATTGCCCTTATCCACAAAGAGCTGGAAGGGATAAACATCAACAAGGAAAGCATCGATGCCGCATTCCCCGACTGGCGCAACGCACCTGCAGCAACACAGGAAATGGAAATCAAGGACCTGGGGATTGCCTGGAATAATCTGAATACACAAGCAAGCGGACTGAAACAAAGCATATCCTCCACCGCAGACCAAATGGCAAGGCTGCAAAAGGATTTAACCGGGTTCTATGCCGCCAACCCCACTCTCGACGAGAATCGTATCACCGTCCTATCCGCTTGGTCCGGCTCCCGGATAGAAGCATTACGTGCCTCATTGCAGACACTTAAAGAGGAAGAAGTAGCTGCATCGACCGCCTTTCATCTGGCCACCGGACAAGTGGAAGAGCACATCAGCCGGAAGCCCGAAATAGAAGAAAACGAGAACTTCGAAACCCTGGATGCACTCATCGCAAATCTCGAAGAAAAGATAACCGCCGGCAACCAATCCATCGGCCAGCAGAAGTTACGCCTGGAAGAAAACACTCGCAACATCGACCGGATAAAGGAAGAAAAGGAACGTGCCGACCGGCTACGCGAAGAGTATCTGAAGTGGGACCGCCTCTGCCACCACTTCGGTGACGAACGGGGAAAGAACTTCCGCAACATAGCCCAGAGCTTCGTCTTAAAAGAACTGCTGGCAGGCGCCAATTTCTATCTGCAACGCTTGACCGACCGCTACGAACTGGAATGCCAGGCCGGTTCGCTCACCATCCTGCTGCGCGACTTCCATCAAGGAGGTGCGGCACGTCCGGCATGCACCTTATCGGGCGGCGAAAGCTTCCTAGTATCTCTGTCACTTGCCCTCGGACTTTCTTCCCTCAGCCGCCAGAGCCTCTCGGTAGACACACTGTTCATCGACGAAGGTTTCGGCACACTGAGCAGCGACTACCTGAACACCGTTATGGACACATTGGAAAAACTGCACCAGATGGGCGGCAAGAAGGTAGGCATCATCAGTCATGTGGAAGGACTGAAAGAGCGCATAAAGACCCAGATACAAGTACGGAGGATAGACAGTTCAAGAAGCGAAATAGAAGTGGTGAATACCCTCTAAGCTGGTATCGGGATAAAGAAAACGAATGTTTTTTCGGCTCTTGATAGTACAAGCACCTGCATTATTGTGTATTTTTGCAGTCTCATAAAAAAGAAAAGACAATGAAAAAGTTCATGAAAGGAGTCCGGTTTACTCCTAAAAACTATTCCGACGAAGTAGAAGCCAAAATTCAACATTATAAGAAAGAAGGATATAAACTGCCGATGCGAAGCGCACTCCGCACCGAGGAGCAGTTGGCCGGTATCCGCGCAAGCGCCAAAATCAACACTGCCCTGCTGGATTATCTCTCCGAGAACATTCGCGAAGGCATGTCCACAGCTGAAATTGACCATATGGTGTATTGCTTCACCACAGACCACGACGCCATCCCCGCCCCCTTCATGTACGAAGGCTTCCCCAAAAGTGTGTGCACCAGCATCAACGATGTAGTGTGCCACGGCATTCCCAGCACCAGGGAATTCCTGAAAAGCGGTGACATTGTAAATGTCGATGTATCCACCATTTACAAAGGTTACTTTGCCGACGCATCACGCATGTTCATGATTGGCGAAGTCAGCCCCGACATGCAGAGACTGGTACAGGTCACCAAAGAATGCCGTGACATAGGCATACAGACCGCACAGCCCTGGGCACGCCTCGGTGACGTAGGCGCCGCCATCCAGGAGCATGCGGAAAAGAACGGATACAGCGTGGTACGCGACCTCTGCGGACATGGCTGCGGCGTCAAGTTCCACGAAGAACCGGATGTGGAACACTTCGGCAAACGTGGTACGGGCATGCTGATAGTGCCGGGCATGACGTTCACCATCGAACCGATGATTAACATGGGAAGCTACGAAGTCTTTATCGACGAAGCCGACGGATGGACCGTCTGCACAGACGACGGACTGCCTTCTGCCCAATGGGAAAGCCAAATCCTGATTACTGAAGACGGAAACGAAATATTGACACAATAAGGCGGACACTTCAAAACACTTATGGAGATAGTATTACTGATTATAGGGATAATCATCGGAACCGTAGTCGGCTATCTGGCGGCAGACCGCAAGTCTGCCGCACTGAGGGCAGAAATCAGCGGGACAAAGAAGGAAATAGAATTATTGAAGCTGCAGAAGGAAGAAGCCGAAGCGTTGCACAAGCGCATGAACACCGAGTTCGAGAATCTCTCCAACCGTATCTTCCAGAGCAAAGCCGAAGACTTTACCAGGCTGAATACCGAACACCTGGGCAATCTGCTCCGCCCGCTGGGCGATAACCTGAAGGACTTCCGCCAAAAGGTGGAACAAGTATACAGCACCGAAGCCAAAGAACGCTTCTCGCTGGGTGAACGCATCAAGGAACTGGTGGAACTGAACAACCGCCTCAGCGAAGATGCCAACAACCTGACCCGTGCCCTGAAAGGAGACTCCAAAATGCAAGGCAACTGGGGCGAAATGATTCTGGAACGTTTGTTGCAAGCCTCCGGACTGATTGAAGGCGAACACTACTTCCGCCAGGAGTTTCTAAAAGACGAACGGGGCGAAGCCATCATCAACGAGGAAAGCGGGCAGAAGATGCAGCCCGACATCATCGTGAAATACCCCGACGAACGGGAAATGATTATCGACTCCAAAGTGTCGCTGACTGCCTATGCTGCCTACACCTCTGCCGAAAGCAAGGAGGAGCAGGCACACTTCCTGAAAGCACACCTGCAATCTGTCCGCTCCCACATCGACGAGCTCAGCCATAAAGACTACTCGCATTACGACGCCCAATCACCGGATTTCGTTATGATGTTCATCCCCACCGAAGGTGCCTACCTCCTCGCCATCCAAAGCGATGCCCACCTCTGGGAATATGCCTACAACAAAAAGGTGGTACTAATGAGCCCCACCAACCTGATTAGCGCCCTGCGCCTCTCGCTCGACCTTTGGAAGAAGGAGAACCAGGTAAAGAATGTGCAGGCCATCATCAAGCGCGGCACCATCTTATATGAAAAGATTGCAGGCTTTACCGACACCTTCCTCGGTATCGGCGACCGGCTGGCCAGCCTGCAAAGGGATTACGACAAAGCCTTCAACCAGCTCTCGGACGGTAACGGCAGTGTAGTACGCCAGGCCGAAATGCTGAAAGGCATGAGCCTCACTCCCAAGAAACGCATTTCTCCAAGATTTCTGCCCAAAGATACCATTCAAGAAGAAACAGAAGAGGAAAACGATAACATTCAATAAAACATCCAACATGAAAACTCTGAAAGACCGCATTCTCCTTCACCAAGAACCATTCATACGAGGTCTGTGTCAACAGGAATTACCACCGGAGAAGTAACAGCCATTCTGGCAAATGCACCGATTCATATCAAGGAATAAAGAAAAAGCGACGAAGAATCCACTCCACTTTCTTTCAATAGAGAGGAAATGCCCCGAACAAAAAACTCCGGCAAAGCCCTGAAGGACAAGCCGGAGTTTTTTTATCTCAAGACGGACAAGGAAGATTATCCGCCAAAGTTATCGAACATCAGGTTCTGAGCCGGAACGCCGAGGTCGTCGAGCATCTTCTCAACAGCCTTCGACATCGGGCCGGGACCACACATGTAGTATTCGATGTCTTCGGGAGCTTCGTGGTCTTTCAAGTAAGTCTCGTAAATTACGTTGTGTACGAAGCCCGGAGTGTACTTCACGCCCGCTGCATCGGCTGCCGGATCGGGACGGTCCAGTGCAAGATGGAACTTGAAGTTGGGGAAATCCTTTTCAATCTGCAGGAAGTCTTCCAGATAGAACACTTCATTCAATGCACGTGCACCGTAGAAGTAATTCATCACGCGATCTGTAGTGTGCAGTGTCTTCGTCATATGCATAATCTGTGCACGCAACGGAGCCATACCGGCACCACCGCCGACCCACATCATCTCCTTCTTGGAGTCGAATATCGGATGGAAGTCTCCGTAAGGGCCACTCATGGTTACCTTATCACCCGGTTTCAGGGTAAAGATATAAGAAGAAGCGATACCCGGCATTACATCCATGAAGCCCGGGCCCTGGTCTTTCGGCTTGAACGGAGGCGTGGCGATACGTACCGTCAGCATAATGCGGTCGCCTTCGGCAGGATAGTTGGCCATAGAATAGGCACGGATGGTTTCTTCGTCATTGCGGCACTTCAAGCCCAGCAGACCGAATTTCTCCCATGCAGGCAGATACTCATCACCGATAAGGCTCTTGTCGATGTCCTTATCATAATCCATCGAATATTTAGGAATCTTAATCTGCGCATAAGAACCCGGAACGAAATCCATGTGCTCGCCTTTGGGCAATGCAACGATGAACTCTTTGATGAACGTAGCCACATTCTTGTTGGAGATAACCTCGCACTCCCACTCTTTTACGCCCAGTACGCTTTCGGGAACCTTGATGGCCATATCGCCTTTCACTTTCACCTGGCAACCCAGACGCCAGTGATCTTGTATTTGCTTACGGCTGAAGTGCGGAGTCTCAGAAGGCAAGATTTCACCCCCACCTTCCATTACCTGGCATTTGCACTGTCCGCAGGAACCTTTACCACCGCAAGCGGAGGAAAGGAACACACCGTTTACAGACAGCGTATTCAGCAATGTAGAACCGGAAGCTACGTCCAGTTCCTTGTCGCCATTGATAGTCAGTTTTACATTACCCGAAGGCACCAAGAAATTCTTGGCAACCAGCAGGATAACAACAAGCAGGATGACAACCACGAGGAATACTCCAATGCTTGCTAATATCATATTCATATCCATTGTTTTATTCCTTTCTTTTAGATGTTCAAACCAGAGAAACACATAAATGCCATTGCCATCAGACCTACAGTGATAAACGTGATGCCCAGTCCTTTCAGTGGAGCCGGAACGTCAGAATAGGCCATTTTCTCACGGATGGCAGCCAAGCCTACGATAGCCAGCAACCAACCGATACCGGAGCCCAACGCATAAGAGACAGCATCAGCAATGCCACCGATGAATTTCGGGTCGCTCTCACCCAGCGTGATGCGCTGCTGCATGAAAAGAGAAGCACCCATGATGGCACAGTTTACAGCAATCAGCGGCAGGAAGATACCCAGTGAAGCATACAGCGAAGGGCTAAAACGCTCTACAATCATTTCCACCAACTGAACGATAGCTGCGATTACAGCAATGAAAAGAATAAAGCTCAAGAAGCTGAGGTCAACGCCTTCAATGATTGCGTTGGCAGCCAGCACCTTTGTCTGCAATAAATAGTTGACCGGAAGCGTAACCACCAACACGAAAGTTACGGCGATACCCAGTCCTACGGCAGTCTTCACATTCTTCGATACGGCAAGGTAAGAACACATACCGAGGAAGAACGCGAATATCATGTTGTCCACAAAGATAGAGCGGACGAATAAACTTATTAAATGTTCCATATCTCTTCGATAAATTAAGAATTAAAGAATTAAAGAATTAAAGCAATGAGAACTTGTACTGCAGCAGAGCAGCCCATTTTTCATTCTTTCATTTTTCATTCTTCATTTATTTATTACTGCTTTTCCTGCAATTCTTTGTGACGTGCACGCTGATACCAGATGATGCAAGCGCAGAGAATCAACGCCATTGGCGGCATCAGCATCAAGCCGTTGTTCACATAGCCCAACTTCTGCAGAGGTTCATAGTTCAAGATGTTGAAACCGAGCAGCGTTCCCGAACCCAGAAGCTCGCGGAAGAAGGCTACGATTACCAGAATCTTGGCATATCCCAAACCATTACCCACACCGTCAAGGAAAGATTCCCAGGGACCGTTCTGCATGGCAAATGCTTCCAAGCGTCCCATCAGGATACAGTTGGTAATAATCAGACCTACATATACAGAAAGCTGCACACTTACATCGTAAGCAAAAGCTTTCAGAATCTCACTTACAATAGTTACCAACGCGGCAACAACCACCAGCTGAACGATGATACGGATACGGTTGGGTATCGTCTTGCGCAGCAGTGAAATCACTACATTGGAGAATGCTGTAATCACCGTCACTGAAAGCCCCATCACAATGGCAGGCTCCAGTTTGGCAGTAACAGCCAAAGCAGAACAGATACCCAATACCTGCACGGTAACGGGGTTGTTCAGTCCCAGCGGAGTAGAGAATACTTCTTTATTCTTCTTTGAAAACAATTGTCCCATATTCTTATTCCTCCTCATTATTATTAGTTAAAAAGTTCTTGTAGCTGCTCAGACAAGCCTTCAACATGGCATCCACACCTACAGAAGTGATGGTACCACCGGAAATGCCGTCCACCTGATAGTCAGGTTTCTCTACCTTGCCGTTCTTCACAACACCGAGGACTACCTCGCCGTTCTCCAACGTTTTCTTGCCGGAGAACTCTCCCTGGAAATGCGTGCTGGCGATTTCGGCACCCAGACCCGGAGTCTCACTGGCATGAGAGAAGTAAACACCATAAACGGTATCCTTGTCGCTGTTCAGCGCAACATATCCCCAGATAGCGCCCCAAAGACCGGCACCGTAAACGGGAAATACATATTTCTTCTCACCGTCAACCTCTGCCACGAATACGTGCAGACGGTTATTTTCTTTGGCTTCCTTCTCGTAAGCGGTAGCAAATGCACCGGTATTCTCTGTCAGAGTACCGTCAACGTTCATCAGCATATCGCCCTTTACATATTTATTATATTCAGCTTCGGCATCCTTCACGTCCTTGATGTTGAGTGCAGCAAGAATCTGCTTCTTCGTGTCAAGTTCCACATTCTTGTTCTGCGTCTCGCGCAAGGAAGAACTTACGAATGCCAGCAGGAATGCAACGATAACAACCATTACCGAAGCATAAATGATAGTATAACTATTACTATTGGTATTCATTTCTTTTCCGGTATTTAATTGTTAGACTTGATTGCACGTTTTTCGCGACGGCTGATGTTACCCTGTACCACACAGTAGTCAATCAGCGGAGCGAAGATATTCATCAGCAGGATGGCAAGCATCATACCTTCGGGGTAACCGGGATTGAGCACACGGATAATGATAGCCATGGCACCAATCAGGAATCCGAAGATGTACTTACCAGTCTCTGTACGTGCCGATGTAACGGGGTCGGTAGCCATGAACACGGCACCGAAGCAGAAACCGCCCAGCACGAGGTGTTCGTACCAAGGCATCTGTGCCATCGGAGTGTCGGGACCGATTGCATTGAACACCCATGCCATGAAGGCACCGCCTACGAATACGGAGAACATCGTTTTCCAGCTTGCAATGCCCGTCCACAACAGCAGAATGGCACCCAGAGCGATGGCGATAACGCTTGTCTCACCGATAGAACCCGGAATAAGGCCGGTCACCATGTCCCAGGAGAACTCCGGAACGGCGCCCGAGGTAGCGGCTGCACCCAACGGAGTAGCTACCGTCAGACCATCTACCGACTGTCCCAGACCGAAGATACTGTCGCCCGATACCCAAACGGCATCACCGGACATCTTCGTAGGATAGGCGAAGAATAAGAATGCACGGGTAATCAAAGCTACGTTGAACACGTTCATACCCGTACCACCGAATACTTCCTTAGCAAAAATTACAGAGAATGCAGTAGCCACCGCCAGAATCCACAACGGGCAGTCTACCGGAACAATCATCGGAATCAAGATACCGGAAACCAAGAAGCCTTCCTGAATCTCCTCCTTCTTCCACTGAGCCACTACGAACTCAATGCCGAGACCTACTACATAAGATACAATGATTTTTGGCAATACAGCCAGAAAACCGTAGATGAACATTTCCCAGAAGCCTCCGGCAGCACCGGTAGCGTGGAAATGCTGGTAACCTACGTTATACATACCGAACAGCAGCGCCGGTACTAACGCAATGACCACCATCGACATGATGCGTTTGCTGTCAATGGAGTCGTGAATATGCGTTCCCGATTTCGAAGTGGCATTGGGCACGAACAGGAATGTTTCGAAGCCATCAAACACCGAACGAAATGCGTGGAATTTGCCGCCTTCCTCAAAGTTCGGCTTTATCTTGTCGAGATAATTTCTTAACGCTTTCATTAATATATTTACGATTTTACGATTTACAATTTACGATTTGCCATACGCCCCGATTATGCCATTTCGGCACGAAGCATATCGAGCCCTGCACGTACGATGCGCTGCACTTCCACTTTGGAAGAACATACGAATTCGCAGAGAGCGAAGTCTTCGGGAGCTACTTCGTAGATGCCCAGAGCCTCCATACGGTCGATGTCACCTGCAATGATTGCTTTCACCAAGTATTCGGGGAAGATGTCCATCGGAAATACGCGGTCGTATTCGTTGGACATAATCATGTGACGTTCACCACCCTTGATACGGGCATCTATCACATATTCCTTCTTGCCCATCAACCAGCTGAAGTAAGAGCGGTTGACGCTGAACTGATTGAAACGCGGCATAATCCAACCCAACATTTCATGGATTTCATCTCCTTCGGGAATAACGGTCAATTGGCTGTCGAAAGAGCCGAGGAAGCCGTTCGGAGAAACTTTCTTACCGGTCAGCACGTTGCCGCTGATGTAGCGGAGGTCTTTGTCGGTAGTCACGTTACCTTTGAAAACGTTCGTCAACAGAGCGCCGACTTTCAGCTTGCAATAAGCGGGTTTCAACACTTCGGAACCCGTTACAGCCACCGTACGGGTCATGTCCACACGACCGGTATTCATCAGACGTCCGATGAAGAGTACGGCTTCGGCACTGATGGTCCAGACCGTTTCACTCTTCACTACCGGAGAGATGTGGTTAATCTGTACACCCACGTTGCCTGCCGGATGTGGTCCGTCAAAAGCTGTTACGGTAACGTTCTTTGCCTGCACAAGAGCAGCAGACTTTTGTTTTACACTAATACCCAGATACGTCTTTGCCATCTTTGACAAAGCGTCGAGTCCCGTCTGGAAGTTTGCTTCTTCTCCCTTCAGCGCGAATTCAAAATCGGGAGCCAGCGGATTGCTGTCGAAAGCCGAAATGAAGATAGCTTTCGGAGTTACCGTCGGATCAGCGATAACGTCGTACGGACGTTGGCGGATGAAAGCGAACATACCTGCTTGCAAAAGAGCTTCTTTTACTTGCTGGCCGCTCATCTTGGACGGGTCCATCTTGCCGAATTCCTCATAGTCTTGCTCAGTGGCAGCCTCTACGACGATGTTCAGCACCTTGCGGCGTGCACCACGCTCCACGCTTGTCACTACGCCGCTAACGGGCGAAACAAATTTCAATTCAGGATGATTCTTGTCGATAAACAAGGGTCCCCCGGCCATCACATATTCCTGCTCTTTGACCACCACTTTCGGAGTGATGCCTGTATAGTCATCGGGAACCAGCGAATAGAATCCCGGTTCCTTAACAGACACAAGTTCCTGGGCAGCAGCGCCTTTCAGGTTGATGTCAAGGCCTTTACGTAACTTAATTACATTTGCCATGCGTTTATTTAAAATAATGGTTTCATTAATTTGCCGCAAAAGTAGCAAAAAAGAACGTGAATAAAGAGTAAAAAAGAAAGGAATTACGGAGAAATTTCCGTAATCCCTTTCGTTAACGAACACGAGAACAAGGATTAGGGGTTAAGAATTAGGGATTAATACCCTGCGGAATCATAGTGCAGCCCACTAATCCTTAATCCTTAATCCCTAACCCCTAATCCTTATCATCACTTTTCTTCAGCGAACATCGGGTCCCATGCCGGCAGGCAGACGGGCTTTTGTTTAAACAGTTCCATCACTTTGGCGGGAACATACTTTGTCTCCACTACCAGACGGAACATGTATTCATTGAACCACTCGTCGGTCATGATGAGATGTCCCTGATAACCGGAAGCGGCTCCCCAACTGTTCTCTACCATCCATTTTACGGGCTTTCCGTCTTTGTTCAAGTCAACGGCCATCAAGGTCATGGCGTGGGAAGAGCCACTGGAGAAAGTCTGGATACGTTGCTTCTTGTCCATCCCGAAGGTGGTGCCCATCAGTGATTCGTAGTCATAGTTTTTCACATCGAGCAGACCGCGTTCGGAGTTCAGGAACTTGCCCACATCGCAAGAGAAGTACATCATGGTGCTGTCCTTCAAGGAGGCAATGGCCATCTCTTTGATGTCCTCTACGGGCAGGTTGACATAAGTCCAGTTCTTGCCGTCGTAACGGTGGCGGTCATAGTCTATTTCATAGCACTTGTAATACTCGCGACTGGGGTCGTTCATCAGCATTACGTAGTTGGTCAGCAGTTGTTTGTCTCCATATTTCTCAAGGAAAGACATGGGAGTGTGATGCTCTGTCTCCACAGGATTACCCTTGGCATCGTGGCGGACATAGTCGAACTCCGTGGGAGGTACACCGAGGTTCAGCACCAGCATGCGGTAGATGGTTCCGAGCATCGTAGTTTTCTCCTTCTCCAGAGCTTCGGGCTTGGCACCGGCGGCAGCCATGTCACGCAGTTGCAGACCATACTCTTTCAGCTTCAGAGAGATGAGGTTGGCCATGCGGGAGGTATTTTCACTGCTGTTTGTTTCGGGCATGGCATCTTTGGGAACAAGGCCGTATTTGGAAACAATGTCGGCCACACCGGTAAAGGTACCCCCATCGCTCAGCGGATGCTGGAAGAGCCATTCTACGGTCTTATCAGTCAGGGGACTCTTGGAGGTGTCGATGATGCCTTGCAAGAAGAGGTTTGCCTTCTCCAACTGGTCCCAGAAGAAGGGATAGACTTCGGAGAACTCGAAAGACTGGAAACCGTATTCGGCAAGAGTCTTGGCACGCATCACATTCAGCCCCGTAAACAGCCAGCAGCGGCCAGACGACTTCTGGTCGGTGATGCCTTTGGATTCTACCTTGATGGAGAAGTGGGTATCCATGCCCTGCATATTCTCCTGGTTGAGTGCCAGTTTACGGATGTCATTATTGCCTATGGCATTGCGGAGCGCCTTGTCGGCAGCCGTGCCTTGATAACTTTGCTTGATTTGTCCAAGCATTTCGGGGCTGATACCCCCTTTTCCCTCTTGTGCCTGCACAGAGAACAGTGCGGCACTCAGAACAATTACAGATAAAAATCGTTTCTTCATTCAGATTATGTGTTTTTAGTTATTGATGTCTTGCTTCGTGAAGCAGACAAAAGTAATGTCTTTTTTGATAATTTTAGTGACATCTTTAGATTTATTATCTATTACAGTGAAAACTATTCGGGATAAAATAGTTTCCTTTGCACCCACATTTCGTACGACATGAAAAGATATATACTAAGCATTATCGCACTGGTGCTGTTCGCCACCACCTTTTATGCCCAGGAACAGACTGCGGCCGCCACAAACGACAGCGTTCCTGCACTGACCAAAAAAGAACTACGCAAGCAAAAGGTAGCGCGTCGGAATCTGCATTACAATATTCTGGGCGGACCCAGCTACACCCCCGACTTCGGTGCCGTGCTGGGAGGAAGCGCCCTAATGACCTTCCGTATGAACCCCAGCGACACCACGCAGCTGCGCTCCGTAGTGCCCATGGCCATCGCCTTCATGTTCAACGGTGGCATCAATCTCTTCTCCAAACCGCAACTCTTCTTTAAGGGCGACCGTTTCCGTATCTTCGGAAAGTTCAGCTATAAAAATACGGAAGAAAACTTTTACGGCATCGGCTATAATACCAATAAAGATTATGTACGAAGCGACAGTACCAGCAAATACCGGTACAGCGGCGTGCAAATCAACCCCTGGTTCCTTTTCCGACTGGGCAACAGCAATATCTTTGCCGGACCTCAAATCGACATCAATTACGACCACTTGACGGAGCCCGGCAAGTTCTTGGTGGACGAACCCTCGTACAAAGAGGCAGGCGGTACGGCTAATGGCTATAACAACTTCAACTCCGGCCTCGGTTTCCTGCTGACATACGACAGCCGTGACGTCCCTGCCAACGCCTACCGTGGTATGTATCTGGATTTCCGCGGCATGATGTACGCCAAGTTCATCGGCAGCGACCAGACCTTCTACCGCCTAGAGATAGACTACCGCCAATACAAGTCACTGGGCAAGCGCAGGGTGCTCGCGTGGACGGCACAGACCAAGAACGTGTTCGGTGACGTCCCTCTGACGCAATATGCCCTCACCGGAACGCCTTTCGACCTGCGCGGCTACTACATGGGGCAATATCGCGACAAGTCCTCGCATGTGGTCATGGCAGAGTACAGACAGATGCTCAATACCGACCGCAGCACTTGGGTGAAGCGGATGCTCAACCACATAGGTTTTGTAGCCTGGACCGGCTGCGGCTTCATGGGCCCCACTCCCGGCAAGATAGAGGGTGTACTGCCCAACTATGGTGTAGGTCTACGCATTGAGGTACAGCCACGCATGAACGTCCGCCTGGATTTAGGCAAAAACACGGTAAACAACCAGATGTTGTTTTACTTCAATATGACAGAAGCGTTTTGAGTAACGCCCTGCCTACCTGCCCATCCCTTTCCTATGGAGAATGATGTTTGAAAGCCTTTAATCGCCTCTCACTCACAAGGTTATTCAAGCTCACCTCTATAGGAAGCTCACTTCCTTATAACATCGGAACACCTTGAGAAACAAACATTTTATTTTTCTTTTATTTTTCTTGCATCGGTAAAAGATTATCCATACTTTTGGCAATCACATTTCTTTTTATCAAAAAAGAAAGCAAACGAGCGGATACATGAAAGCCCTTGAAGTACTCTTCTGGATAAGTTTATTCATAGTGTTCTATACCTATATAGGTTATGGTATACTATTATATATCCTGGTCAAGATAAAAGAATGTTTCCGCAAGCCTACGCCCCGTCCGATGCCTGCCGACGATGCTTTGCCCCCATTGACGCTGTTTATCGCCGCCTACAACGAAGAAGATGTAGTGGACGAAAAGATGCGCAACTGCCTGGAGCTGGACTATCCCACCGACAAGCTACACATCCTCTGGGTGACCGACGGCAGCAACGACCATACCAACGAACGCCTCTCTCACTGGCCGCAAGCCACCGTCCTCCACCAACCCCAACGCCAAGGCAAGACAGCCGCCCTGAACCGCGGTATACATTTCGTAGAAACGCCCCTTGTCGTGTTCACCGATGCCAATACTCACCTCAACCGCGAAGCCCTGCGGGAGATAGTGCACGCCTTCACCGACCCTAAAGTGGGATGCGTGGCAGGCGAAAAACGTATCGCCGTGCAAAGCAAGGACAATGCTGCCTCGGGGGGAGAAGGACTATACTGGAAATACGAATCCACCCTCAAAGCGCTCGACGCACGCCTCTATTCGGCAGTAGGCGCAGCGGGTGAGTTGTTTGCCATGCGCCGCGAGCTGTTCGAGGAAATGCGGACAGACACGCTGCTCGACGACTTCATACTCTCCCTGCGCATCGTCATGCAGGGACACGCCATTGCCTATTGCGCCAATGCCTATGCCGTAGAAAGCGGCTCGGCAGACATGCGCGAGGAAGAAAAGCGCAAGGTGCGCATCGCTGCCGGCGGCTTGCAGTCCATCTGGCGGCTGCGTCCGCTGCTCAACCCGTTCCGTTACGGCACATTCTGTTTCCAATATATTTCCCACCGGGTGCTGCGCTGGTCGCTCACTCCTATCCTATTGTTTCTACTGCTTCCCCTCAACACAATTCTCATCTTTACGACAAGCACGCCATTACTGTATGCCGTCATCTGGCTGTTACAAACTCTTTTCTACCTCATGGGAAGTTGGGGGCATTACCTTTCAACGAAGCATATAAAAAACAAAATACTTTTCATCCCCTACTATTTCCTCTTCATGAACGTCAACGTCATACGAGGATTCAACTACCTGTGCAAACGCAAAGGCAATGCAAGCGGCGCATGGGAGAAGGCCAGAAGGGCATGAAACTAATACTATAAGAATGAAAAACATTTTGAAACAAGCTGAAAACGCCGAGAGACTGTTGAAGCTGACGTCAGATACCATGCTCCTTCTGAACCGGGACGGCATTTGCATGGACATCGCAGTGCACAATGTAAACCTTTGGTTCATGAAGGAAGAAAAGCTGCTGGGCAAGAATCTGTTCCAACTGATACCGCCGTCGACTTACTACCAAGTATATCCGGAGTTCAAGAAGGTACTGACGCAAAAGGTACGTTCAGTCCATAATTACGAAATGACACTGGGTCACACTACCTATTACTTTAAATGCATCATGTACCCGTACGACGGCATGGTCCTCTGCCAGTACCGCGACATCACAGAACGCAGCCAGCGCAAACTGGAACTCGAAAAGAAAAACCACGAGCTCAACGAAATACAAAAGGCCGCCCTCATCGGAAACTGGCAATACGATACCCAGACCCGCATATTCTGTTATGCAGGTCATACGGGTATCATGTGTTCGGAAGAGGTGCAGCACATCAATATGGACAATTATCTGGAACTTATCCTTCCTGAAGACCGGAAAAGCTTTACCGGCTGGATGAAAGAGAATCTGAAAGGCAAGATGGAAAACAGCGTGGACTACCGCATCTTCCTCAAAGGAAACATTTTCTATATCCGCCTCAAAGCGTTTGCCCGCGAACGGCAGAAAGACGGGAATGTCACTATAGAAGGATACATACAGAACATTACCGACATACAGAAACGGCGCAACGACATCAATCTGCTGACACATGCCATCAACAACTCCACCGAGGACATTTATTCGGCACACGAAGACGGCACGCTGATATTCTGCAACCGTTGCTTCAAGGAACGGCATGGCATCGGTAATGGCCAAGACCTCACCCGGATGAAGATATACGACCTGCCCTCATACGGCAGGGATGAAACATCCTGGAAAGAGTTTGCCAACCGTGTCAAACGTGGAGAGACGAACCACGGATACATCGTCTACCATCCGCTGCCCAAGCGTCCGGAAGTACTCGCCATTGAAGGAAACGCTTATTGGGTGACAAGCGACAAAGGGGAAGGAACCATCTGGACATTCGGAAGAGACGTATCGACACGCATCCGGCATGAGCAGCAAATCAAACAGTTCAACCAGATTTTGGACAAAATCATCGAAAACCTCCCGGCAGGCATTGTTGTGAAGGACATCAACAACAACTTCAAGTACCTCTACCGCAACCGCGAATCGTATAACCGCGAAATCCCCATACAAGAGGCATTGGGAAAGGACGACTTCGATTTTTATCCTCTGGAGACTGCTCAGGAAAAGAGGGCGCAAGACATCGAAATAGCCAGAACCGGCAAAAAGATGCACTGGATTGCGGAAGAACGCGACGGAAACGGAAATCCCATCTATCTGGACAAACGGAAGATGAAGATTGAAAGCAACGACTTCTCCCCCATCCTGCTGAACATCGAATGGGACATCACGGAAATGGAACAGATGAAACGGGAACTGCTCGTAGCCAAGGAGAAAGCCGAGACCTCCGACCGGCTCAAATCTGCCTTTCTCGCCAACATGAGCCACGAGATACGCACACCGCTCAATGCCATTGTAGGCTTCTCACGAATTATTGCCGAAAGTACCGACGAGGAAGAACGGCTAGGCTATTACGAAATAGTGGAATCGAACAACGAACGCCTGCTCCAGCTCATTAACGAAATCCTCGACTTATCAAAAATAGAATCGGGCATCGTGGAGTTCACCATCACGCCCGTACGCCTCCATCCACTCTGCAAGGAGATACATGACGCACATATTTTCCGCTGTCCCGAAGGAGTGGAACTGATATACGAACCCTCTGACGAGAATATCGTGATTGACGGAGACAAGAACCGGATTTTCCAGGTCATTTCCAATCTGATAGGCAATGCCTTCAAGTTCACCACCACCGGGCACATCAGTTACGGGTATCGCCGGGAAGGCAAGTATGTAGCATTCCACGTCACCGATACGGGTATGGGCATTGCACCGGACAAGGTGGACCGGGTATTCGAACGTTTCGTCAAGGTGAACAACTTTGCCCAGGGCACCGGATTGGGACTTTCTATCTGCAAAACCATCATCGAACGTCTGGGTGGCAACATATCCGTCACTTCAGAGGTGGGTAAAGGCACCACATTTACTTTTGTTCTCCCGCTGGAATCCACCAGCAAAACAGAGGCGGAAAAGAAAGAAGAGGACAACCAGGAAACGACAGCAGAGACACACTCCACAGAGCAGAGGGGCAAAAATGCAGCCCCCGGAGATTCCCCGAAGAATGAAGAGGTCGGAGCACTCCCTACCCCTCCTTCCAAGACCATCCTGATTGCCGAAGATACAGAAAGCAACTTCATCCTAATTAACGCCATTTTAGGCCGACTCTATCGGCTGAAACATGCCAAAGACGGCATGGAAGCCGTAACGATGTTCGAGGAAGTCCACCCCGACCTCATCTTGATGGACATGAAAATGCCCAACCTTGGCGGAATCGACGCCACTCGCATCATCCGTGAACTGGTACCGGACGTCCCCATCATCGCCCTTACAGCCTATGCCTACGAGCACGACAAGCAAGCTGCCCTGGAAGCAGGTTGCAACGACTTCCTTACCAAACCCTTCACTCAAGAAGTGCTGAAGGAAACCATCAAGAAATGGCTGGATGATAAAGGATGACTGAAAAACAGTCATCCTCCACTTTATGCAAAAATATCACTTCGCTGGATATAAGCAATCACATCCCCTTTATTGACCACATCCCCTTGCTTGGCACAGACTTCCACCACACGTCCGGTAAATCCGGTCCATATCTTCTCGTATTCGCCCCACGGCGTAGAGATGTAGCAGAACACCTCATCATGCTGGTACTTGCGTCCGATGAAAGGAGCAGAAGAAGGACCTTCGACGGAAACCTCCCAAAGCACTTGCCCCTTGGAAGGCGCGATTATCGGGTCTGCCTTGGCACGCTTCAGCTTCTTGATTTCTTCTTCCGAGTATCCGTTTTTGGCCATCGCCGCATCCTTGGCACGCTGCAGGTCATCCTCAAAACGTTTCTTGGCAACGCCGGATTTATAGTCGCGATACTGTCGGTCGTGCATGGCAAGCTCGAAGAGTTCCTCGTCATCATCGCCATATTCCCAACCGTTTTCGTCCATCTCTTTCCGGTATGTATCCAGAGCATCCGGGTAGTTCAGCTGTGGGTCCGTATCCACGAACTCAAAGCCTTTGGACTTGGCCAGTTCCACTATCTCGGGCGCTAAAGTACCGGGGAGGCGTCCGCTCTTGCCCAGAATCATGTCCCACGTATGGTTGTCTATCATCGTCCAACGCTCCTCTCCCTTTACCTGCTGCATGAGGTTCATCAAAGCCACATTCTTCACATACTGGCTGAAAGGAGTCACCAAAGGAGGATAACCCAGCTTGGGCCATACATATTCCACTTCGTCGAACAGCATGACGAGCAGGTCGTCCAGACTGAGTTCCGGCTCGTTCTTACCGCGCAGTATCATGTTGATGCCGGAATGCACTCCCTTCAAGTCGGCCATCATGGAGCCCATCATGCCACCCGGCAAACCGCACTTCAGCAAGAGTGAGGACATATGTTTATTGGTGGGGTCCATGAAATAACCCAAGAACTCGTCAATGAACTCCTGCGTCATGGCACGGGCTTTCATGTAGGCTTTCATGTTTATGTCGGGCACTTGGAAACCCAGGTCTTTCAGCATGGCCTGCACGGAGATGATGTCCGGATGAACCTTGCCCCACGACATGGGTTCCATCGCCACATCGATGATGTCGGCACCGTTCTCACAGACTTCGAGAATGGAAGCCATGGAAAGTCCGGGACCGCTATGCCCGTGGTATTGTATCAGCACATCGGGGTGCTTCTCCTTAATGGTTCTGACAAGCTGTCCCAGCATACCCGGACGTCCGATGCCCGCCATATCCTTCAAGCAGATTTCAGGTGCCCCGGCTTCAATCAACCGGTCGGCAATACTGGCATAGTATTCCACCGTATGGACGGGAGAATACGTGATGCAGAGCGTAGCCTGCGGTATCATGCCCGCTTCCAGAGCATATTTGATAGAAGGAATTATATTCCGCGTCTCGTTCAATCCGCAGAAGATACGGGTAATGTCCACACCCTGGGCATGCTTCACCTTGTACATCAGCCGGCGCACATCTGCCGGAACGGGATACATGCGCAGTGCATTTAGCCCGCGGTCGAGCATATGCGTCTGTATGCCTGCTTCCCTAAAAGGTGCGGTAAAGGCGCGTACAGCCTTGTTGGGATTTTCACCATACAGAAGGTTTACCTGCTCAAAAGCTCCTCCGTTTGTTTCAACGCGTGCAAAACAACCCATTTCAACTATCAACGGAGCAATACGTACCAACTGGTCTACCCGGGGTTGATACTTACCGGACGACTGCCACATGTCCCGGTAAACAAGACTGAATTTAATTTCCTTTTTCATCATAGTCAATAATAAGAGATTTTCCTTCGGTTAACTTAACATATACAAATATAAAGGATTATTCTGACATATAGTCAAGAATAACCCTTAAAAATTCATCATAAGCAATATGTTATATATCATATTGCTACTATCAAATTATTATCAGATGAAATCTTTCAATTCATCCTGCAACTTCTGGCGCGTAAAGAAGATGCGGCTTTTCACCGTTCCGAGCGGAAGGCCGAGGCGTTCGGCAATCTCGCGGTACTTGAAACCGGACACATGCATGGAGAAAGGGACTTTATAGTCGCGTGGAAGGGCATTGACGATGCGATGCATTTCTTTCAGGTCGTAGGCACCCTCGGTACTGGCAAAACCAGAGTCCTGGGGCATGCTGAGGTGATACTGATTGTCCGTCTGGTCCACAAAAGTCTGTTCGCGAACTATTTTCCGGTAATTATTGATAAAGATGTTGCGCATAATGGTATACATCCAACCTCTGAAATTGGTGTCGGGTTCAAATTTGTCTTCGTTATCCAAAGCCTTGAGAGATGTCTCTTGCAACAAATCATTCGCTTCTTCCCGGTCGGCTGTCAACTTGTATGCAAAGCGAAGCAGTTCTTCTTGCACTGCAAGCAAATCTTTTCTAAAACTGTAAGTATTCATACTTTGCTCAATTTTTAAATAGTTAATAATGGTTTAGGTTTTACGATTGCAAGTATAAGGAAAATTTGAAGCCCCGGGGGACGGAATACGGTTTTTATTAGGGGTGAAAACTATCATTTGACAGTTTACACCCCCCTCTCTGATAGTTTACGGGTGATATTATATGCTGAAAACCATCATTTTTCCGAAGATTTCGTAAATGTTACGTGATTTTTTTATAGCTTTGCCTACATATAGGAAAACACTTTTATTACATAAAAACACTTTATTTTATGAAATCATTTCAATTTAAGTCACTTCTTCTGCTGACTACCCTTATCATTTCCCTGCCCTCCTTTGGACAAGGACTGAAGGCGTTCAAGCTGAAGAACGGTCTTTCCGTATATATATGGGAAGATGAATCCAAATCGGACGTGTTCGGACTGGTAGGCGTACGTGCCGGTTCCATCAACGACCCCGAAGAGTACACGGGACTTGCACACTACCTGGAGCACGTCATGTTTAAAGGAACAGACAAGATAGGCGCGCTGAACTGGACGGAAGAAGAACCGATCTACAAGGAAATCATCGCCAAGTACGACCAGATGGCCGAAGAAGCCGACCCGGTAAAAAAAGAAGCCATCAGCAAGGAAATCAATGAGCTGACCGTCAAGGCCGGAAAGCTGGGGCTTCCCAATGAATACTCCAACCTGATGGAAAGCATGGGCGCCAAAGGGGTAAATGCAGGAACCTACTATGACTGGACCTTCTATCACAGCTCCTTCCCTGCCTATCAGATAAACAAATGGCTGGAGATTTCCTCACAACGTTTCCTGCATCCCGTATTCCGTTCCTTCCAGTCGGAGCTGGAAAACGTGTACGAAGAATATAACCGTTCACAAGATGACCAGGGACGTGCACAGAACCAGTTCGTGATGGAGAAAGCTTTTGAGGGACATCCTTACTCCCGTTCCATCATCGGCCTGCCCGAACATCTGAAGAATCCCCGCCTGAGCAAGCTGATTGAATTCTACGAACAATGGTATGTACCCGAAAACATGGTACTGGTACTCGTAGGAAACATCAAAGCCCAACAAATCAGCGGACGCATCAATGCTGCCTTCGGACGTCTGGCTGCTAAGCCCGCACCCGAGCGCAAGGTCTACCAGAACCTCGAAATAAAGGGCCGCAAACAGTATTCGGCTAAAGTGGGATTCTACCCGCAAGTGGCAATGGTATTCAATGGAGTACCTGCCGGACATCCCGACGAAGACGCTCTGAACATCGCCCTGGCACTGCTGAACAACAACAGTCAGACCGGAACTATGGACAAGCTGGTACTGGACGGTGAACTGACCAGCGCCGGAGCCTACACCCGTACTTTCCGCGAACAAGGACGCGCCATCGTAGCGGCCATTCCCCTCTACGACGAAAACCAGCGCCGTTTCGAGTCTACCAAGAGCGCCGAAAAGAAAGCTTTGAAAGCCATCCAGCAAATCGCCAACGGAGAATTCGAGGATTGGAAAATTGATGCCATCAAAGCCGAGAAATGCCGCCAGTTCGACCTGGAAATGGAGTCGAACGAGGACAAGGCCATGATACTGATGAACGCCTTCTACAACGAGCAGGATTTAGGCGACATACTCAACTACAAGGACAAGATTATGGCCATCACTACTGACGACATCAAGCGGGTAGCCAAGAAATACCTGTCGGACAACTACCTGGCCCTATATATCGAAAAAGGGAAACCTGACAAAAACGCCAAGATTGAGAAGCCGGGGTACAAACCCGTAGAACCTCCGGTAGGCAAGGAATCGCTTTATGCAACGCAATTCAAGAACCTGCCCATCGGACAGATGGAAGAGAAATTCGCAGACTACGGCGAAGTGCAAATCAAGCAGCTGAACGACCGTTCCAAGATGTACTACACGCCCAACAAGGAGAACAACGTATTCCAGTTGGTTGTACAATACGGAGCCGGTGAACGCGAATTCCCAAAACTTGGCTATGCCGCCCAGTTGATGAACAACGCAGGCATCATGGGGGCCTACGAACCGCAAGAGTTGAAAGAAGAACTCAGCAAGCTGAACGCAACCTGCCACGTGACAGCCGATGATGACAACCTCTACATCATCATGGAGGGCTACGAAGCCACCCTGCCGCAAGCCTGCCAGCTACTTTCACGCCAGATTCTGATGCCGAAATTGGACGAAAAGCAACTGGCACGTCTGAAAGGTTCGGCAATGGGTATGCGCCAGCAGCGTAAAGACAACGTCAGCATCCTGAACGAAGCGCTGCGCCAGTACATGCTCTACGGAGAGAAATCAGACTACATCAAGGAGCTGACCGACAAGGAGATTTACGAATTGCAGATTTCAGAACTGACGGGCGACATCAACCGTGCCTCCAACTACGAGGCAAAGGTATTCTTTACCGGAACACTCCCCTTCGACCAAGTATACGACATCCTGAGCAAGAACCTCCCGTTGGTAGCCAACGAACGCCCGTCCAACTCCCCGCAGGCAAAGGAGATGATGCCGGTAACCGAAAACACCGTCTACTTCCTGCCTAACAACGATGCAGAACAAGCCCAAATCCACCTCTACATCCCGATGCAGAAGGCTGACAAGAAGGACGACGTGCTGCGTAGCGCATTCAACCAGTACTTCGGTCTCGACTTCACCGGCATCGTTCTGAACGAAATACGTGAAAAACGCTCCATGGCCTATACAGCCTACGCATTCGTCGGCACGCAAGGCATAGCCGGAAAAGCAAGCTACCTGCGCGGCTACATCGGTACCCAGAACGACAAGGCAAACGATGCATTGGACGTACTGATGAGTCTCGTCAATGACATGCCGAAGAATCCGGAACGTATCGGCAACATCAAGAGCTACCTCCGCCAAGCCATGCTGACCAGCCACCCCAGCTTCCGCAACAAAGCTATGGAACTGGTAGACTTGGGCTACAGAGGCTACACGGACGACCCAGCCAAAGAAAACCTGCCGAAAGTAGATGCACTGACCTTTGACGACATCGTGAAGTTCTACGAAGAGAACATCAAAGGCAAACCTTACTGCATCTCCATCATGGGCAACCCGAAGGACATCGACCTGAAGCGGCTGGAGAAATTCGGCAAGGTAGTGAAACTGAACGAACGCAAGCTCTTCAACACGAAGGATGCATTGTTCTAACCTAGTCTTATCTCTTTAGCAATCCTATCCTCGCTCCCTTTAATAAGGGGAACGAGACATATGAAAAATTCCCCGACATTTCGGTTTGAAAATGCCGGGGAATCTTATTTTAAAACATCTGGGAAGTGCTTCTCCGGAATGTCCGAGTTTCACCGGAAAATCCCTGAGGTTTTCAGACTGCAAACAACGGACTACATTTCCTGCTCCTCTTCATTACCCGAAAGGATAGGAAGGCAAATCCTATACTTTACTGCCAGTATACGGGTAACGAACACCGTCACACCACCCACAATCTGGCACACGAAAGACTCCATCCCCAAAAGGTGGCACATCCAGTAGAAGGTTCCTCCCACCACACAAGCCATCGCATAAATCTCCTTCCGGAATATCAGCGGAATTTCGTTGATGAATACGTCACGTATCACACCTCCCGCAGCCCCGGTAATGCTGCCCATGATGATGGCCACCCAGAAGGGATAGCCCAGCGCGATGCTCTTGCCCACACCAACGACCGTGAACAGTGCCAGGCCGATACTGTCGAATATGAAGAATGTATTGTGCAGATGGATGAGATGCTTACCGAAGAGGATGACCCACAACAAGGCCAGTCCGGTACAAATCAAATAAATAGGGTCCGTCATCCAACCCGGGGTGACGTCCAGCAGCAGGTCGCGTATCGTACCGCCTCCGATGGCCGTCACAAAACCCACCACATACGCTCCAAACCAGTCGAACCGCTTGGCCGAGGCCAGACGTATGCCACTAATGGCAAAGGCAAATGTGCCAATGAAATCGAGTATCTGAACAAATGTTGGCATTATCACTTTGAGAATTAAAAATTAAAAATTAAACAAGTGCTTCGAGTATCCAAAATTAAATCCGAGTATCCAAAACCGAAAAAGATAATACATATTTCAACAGACACTCTGAAAATAATAGGCAAAGTAACAAATAATTTCCCTAAGAAAGCGTATTTTTGTATCGACATTTTTTTACCAATTACGACAATGAAAATAACAATCGTATCGGGCGCACGCCCCAACTTCATGAAAATAGCCCCCATCTGCCGCGCCATCGACGCCGCCAGAGAGGCAGGAAAGAACATCTCCTACCGCATCGTCTACACCGGTCCGCAGGATGACACCAGCCTGGATGCCTCGCTCTTCTCCGACCTCTCTATGAGGAAACCGGATGCCTGCCTCGGCGTCACCGGACATGACCACTCGCAGGTGGCAGCCTCCATCATGCTTGCCTTCGAGCGCGAGTTGGACGGGCACCCAGCACAAGTCGTACTGGTGGTAGATGACATGACCGCCACCATGAGTTGCTCCATCGTCGCCAAGAAGCGCGGGCTGAAGGTGGCGCACGTCATAGCAGGCACGCGCTCCTTCGACATGAACATGCCTCGCGAAGTGAACCGAACCATCGTGGACGCCATCTCCGACTATCTCTTCACTGCCGGCATGGTGGCCAACCGCAATCTCAACCAAGAGGGTATGATACCCGACTATATCCACTACGTGGGCAACATACTGATTGACACCATCCGCTTCAACCGCCACCGCCTGGTGCAGCCCATGTGGTTCTCCAGCCTCGGCCTGCGGAAAGGAAACTACTTGCTACTCACCCTCAACCGCCGTGACCTACTGGAGAAGAAGGCAGTGCTACACTCCCTGCTCCAGACCGTCATCGAAAAGGCCGACGGCATGCCTATCGTCGCCCCTCTGCACCCCTATGTACAAAAGGCAGTGAAGTCACTGGGACTGGATGCCCCTAACCTGCACATCCTGCCTCCACAGAGCTACCTGCACTTCGGATTCCTCATCAACCAGGCACGGGGCATCGTCACCGACTCGGGAAACATCGCCGAAGAAGCTACCTTCCTCGACGTCCCCTGCATCACCCTCAATACCTATGCCGAGCATCCCGAAACCTGGCGCATCGGTACCAACGAGCTGGTAGGCGAAAATTCCTTCGCTCTCTCCGCCTCGCTCGACAAGCTGCTGCACGGAGAATGGAAGCACACCACCCTGCCCGACCGCTGGGACGGACGAACGGCGGAACGCATCGTACAGACACTACTGAACGGCAACAATTCATAATCCTCCATAAATTCTATCCCAAGCTTGCAAACGTCTATCCCAAACCTACGGACGCTTATCCCAAGCTTGGGTCTTTCTATCCCAAGGCTTGGGATAGAACTTTCTCCATACGTTGTGCAACTTTATCCTTTATATCCGGCAACTTTTCTATAAGGATTCTGTACGTTTTTTATCTGTATCCGGCAAACAAGACATACGACTTTCACGTTCATTTAACCATATCTCCCGTTTCTTTAGTCTATATTTGCTTCTTGATTAACCTTAATTTGTTAACTTTGCGCCCGAATTATCTGTAACTTATGAAGCAAAGATATACAATTTACGCCCTTTTCCTGCTGTCACTGTTCGTCTCCATCAGCGCATCCGCCCAGATAAAGGGTGTCATCACAGACTCCCTCACGAACGAACCGCTGATGTACATCACCGTACAGTATGAAGGGAAAGGTGTAGGCGGCATCTCCAACGCAAACGGTGAATACCAGGTGGAAACCCGCAAAGGCTGGGATGAGCTGACGTTCTCCGCCGTAGGCTACATCACCAAGAAAGTAAAACTGAAACCCGGCACCCGGGTGCTGAACGTCAAACTGCAATCGGATGACATCATGCTCTCTGAAGTCGTGGTGAAGCCCAAAAAGGAGAAATATTCTCGCAAGAACAACCCCGCCGTGGAGTTCATGAAGAAGGTCATCGAGAATAAGAAGGCACTGAAACTGGAAGAGAACGACTACTACCAGTACCAGAAGTACGAAAAGATGAAGATGTCGCTCAACGACGTCACCCCTGACAAAATGGAGAAAGGCATCTACAAGAAATTCTCCTTCTTCAAAGACCAGGTGGAGGTATCGCCCAAGACCAACAAGATGATTCTACCCATCTCCATCAAGGAGACGGCCAGCAAGACCATTTTCCGTAAAAGCCCCAAGAGCGAAAAGACCATCATCGAAGGTATGAACTCCACCGGTATCGAAGAGTTCTTCAACACCGGAGACATGCTGGGGACCATCCTTACGGACGTATTTTCCGACATCAACATCTACGACGACGACATCCGCCTGCTGCAACGCCGCTTCGTCAGCCCCATCGGCCGCGGAGCCATCAGCTTCTACAAATACTACTTGATGGACACGCTCATGGTGGATAGGCAGGAGTGCGTGCACCTCACCTTCGTTCCCCAGAACCCACAGGACTTTGGTTTCACGGGGCACCTCTACGTGGTGAAGGACTCCACCTATGCCGTGAAGAAATGTACCATGAACCTGCCCAAGAAGACGGGTGTCAACTTCGTGGAAAACCTCGACATCGTGCAGCAGTTCGAACAACTGCCCGACGGAAACTGGGTGCTGACCGATGACGACATGACCGTGGAACTGCACTTTGTGAAAGGCATCCAAGGCCTGGAAGTACAGCGGACCACCAAGTACAGCGACTATCAGTTCACAGAGATAGAACCCCGCCTCTTCCGCCTGAAAGGAAATGTCATCAAGGAGGCGAACATGCTTGCCAAGAGCGACGAGTATTGGGCGAAAGTGCGCCAAGTGCCTCTCACCAAGAAGGAGAGCACGATGGACGTATTCATGAACCGTATCGAACAGATTCCCGGCTTCAAGTACGTCATCTTCGGAGCGAAAGCCTTGATTGAGAACTTCGTGGAAACGGGCAGCAAGAAACATCCCAGTAAGTTCGACTTCGGTCCTATCAACACAATGATAACCAGCAACTACGTCAACGGCACCCGTTTCCGTCTGAGCGGTATGACAACCGGTAACCTCGACCCGCATTGGAGCCTGAGCGGTTACGGCGCCTACGGAACCAAGGACAAGAAATGGTTCTACTCCGGGCAGGTGGCCTACTCCTTCAACAAACGCGAATACGTATTGTGGGAGTTCCCGAAGCACTACATCGCCTTCAAGTACACCTACGACGTGATGTCTCCCATGGACAAGTACCTCGCCACGGACAAGGACAACTTGTTTGTCGGCTGGAAATGGACTACGGTAGACCAGATGTCCTACATGCGCGACGCCACGCTGACCTACGAGCTGGAGACCAATACCGGCTTCTCCGTACAGGCCATGGCACGCCACCGCAACGACCAGCCTGCGGGGCAACTGCAATACTGGAAGAACAACGGAGAAACACCCGGACAGTGGGATGAAAAGAATACGCTGGTGCACGACATCACCACTACCGAGCTGGGTGTGACCCTGCGTTACGCTCCCGGTGAAACCTTCGTCAACACCAAACAGCGCCGCGTGCCCGTATCGTTGGATGCGCCCACCTTCACCCTCTCCCACACCGCCGGATTCAAGGGCGTGCTGGGTGGAGAGTACAACTTCAACTTGACGGAAGCCAGCATCCGGAAGCGCTTCTGGCTCGGCTCGTGGGGCAAGCTGGACGTAACGGCACGTGCCGGTGCGCAATGGAACACCGTTCCCTTCCCGCTGCTGAACCTACCGATGGCAAACCTCTCGTACATCACGCAGAACAACGAGTCCTTCAACCTCATCAACAACATGGAGTTCCTGAACGACCGTTACGCCTCCCTCAACCTAAGCTACGACATGAACGGAAAACTCTTCAACCGCATCCCGCTCATCAAGAAGCTGAAGTGGCGCGAGATGTTCCGCATCCGTGGTCTGTGGGGCACGCTGACGGACAAGAACAACCCATACAAGAGCAACAATCCCGACTTGTTCCTCTTCCCCATGCGCGACGGTGTACCCACCAGCCACGTCATGGGCAAGACTCCCTATGTGGAAGCCAGTGTAGGTATCTACAATATCTTCAAGCTGCTCCACATAGAATATGTACGCCGACTGACCTATACGGATATACCGGGAGTGAAGAAGGGCGGTATACGCTTCATGATATTAATGATTTTTTAAGAGTTACATACTATGCAACCATTAGCAGAACGGCTTAGACCAAGAACATTAGATGAATATATCGGTCAGAAACATTTAGTGGGACCGGGTGCAGTGCTACGTAAGATGATTGATGCAGGACGTATCTCTTCGTTTATCCTATGGGGTCCTCCGGGAGTGGGAAAGACAACCTTGGCGCAGATTATCGCCAACAAGCTGGAAACTCCTTTCTATACGCTCAGTGCCGTGACCAGCGGCGTGAAGGACGTGCGCGACGTGATAGAGCGCGCCAAGAGCAACCGTTTCTTCTCGCAAGCCAGTCCCATCCTCTTCATTGACGAGATACACCGCTTCAGCAAATCGCAGCAAGACTCACTGCTGGGAGCCGTGGAGCAAGGCACCGTGACGCTGATAGGCGCCACCACGGAGAACCCTTCGTTCGAGGTCATCCGCCCGCTGCTGTCCCGCTGCCAGCTCTATACCTTGAAGTCACTGGAGAAGGACGACCTGCTGGAACTGCTGCAACGCGCCATCACCACAGACACCGTGCTGAAGGAACGGAAGATAGAACTGAAAGAGACCACTGCCATGCTCCGCTTCAGCGGAGGAGACGCCCGCAAGCTACTCAACATCCTCGAGCTGGTGGTAGACTCCGAAGCCGCAGACCCTGTCCTCATCACCGACGACATGGTGACCGAACGCCTGCAACAGAACCCTCTTGCCTACGATAAGGACGGCGAGATGCACTACGACATCATCTCCGCCTTCATCAAATCCATTCGCGGCAGCGACCCGGATGGCGCCATCTACTGGCTGGCACGCATGGTAGAAGGCGGTGAGGACCCTGCCTTCATAGCCCGCCGCCTCGTCATCTCCGCCTCCGAAGACATCGGACTGGCCAACCCCAACGCGCTGCTGCTTGCCAACGCCTGCTTCGACACGCTGATGAAAGTGGGATGGCCCGAAGGACGTATCCCCCTGGCAGAAGCCACCATATACCTCGCCACCAGTCCTAAGAGCAATTCAGCCTATATGGCCATCAACAATGCCCTGGAACTGGTACGCGAAACGGGCAACCTCCCCGTCCCCCTGCACCTACGCAATGCGCCCACCAAGCTGATGAAGCAGTTGGGCTACGGCGAGAAGTATAAGTACGCCCACGACTACCCCGGCAACTTCGTCAAGCAGCAATTCCTGCCCGACGAACTGAAAGACCGCCGCATCTGGGAACCACAACTCAACCCTGCCGAGCAAAAGCATAAGGAACGGATGCAGCAACTCTGGGGAGAGGAAAAGAAATGGTAAACTATCAATTCAAATTAAAAATTAAAAATTAGAGATTAAAAGTCGGATACAGAAAATCCCCACAACAAATAACTCATAACTCATAACTCCATGAATATAGTAGTATTAGACGGCTATGCCGCCAACCCCGGCGACCTCTGCTGGGACGAATTGCAAGCCTTGGGCGAGTGCACCATCTACGACCGCACCGCCCCTGCGGAAGTATTGGAACGCGCTGCTGGTGCAGAAATCCTGCTGACCAACAAAACTGTACTCACCGCTGAACACATGGCGGCACTGCCCGAACTGAAGTATATCGGTGTGCTGGCCACCGGATATAACATCGTAGACACCACTGCCGCCAAAGAACGCGGAATCATCGTCACCAATATTCCCGCCTACAGCACCGACTCCGTAGCCCAAATGGTCTTTGCCCACATCCTAAACATCACCCAGCAAGTGCAACACCACTCCGAAGAGGTGCACCGGGGCCGCTGGACAGCAAGCAAGGACTTCTGTTTCTGGGACACGCCGCTCATCGAACTGCGCGAAAAGAAGCTCGGAATCGTAGGCCTGGGCCACACCGGTTTCACCACCGCCCGCATCGCCATCGGCTTCGGTATGAAGGTATGTGCCTACACCTCCAAGACCAACTTCCAGCTTCCTCCCGAAATCCGCAAGATGGAGCTGGACGAGCTGTTCCGCGAATGTGACATCATCAGCCTGCACTGTCCCCTCACCGACTCCACCCGCGAGATGGTAAATGCAGAACGGCTCCGACTGATGAAGCCCACCGCCATCCTCATCAATACCGGACGCGGCCCGCTCATCAACGAACAAGACCTTGCCGACGCACTTAACAACGGTACCATCTATGCCGCCGGCGTAGACGTACTCTCGCAAGAACCTCCCCGTGCCGACAATCCGTTGCTCTCCGCCCGCAACTGCTACATCACTCCGCACATTGCCTGGGCAAGCACCGCCGCGCGCGAACGCCTCATGCAGATTATGCTCGAGAACATCAAGGCCTACCAAGACGGCAAGCCGGTGAACGTAGTGAATAAATAAGCAAACAACATGGGAAAGTCCGCCGTAAAAGGTCTGTTCTACATCTGTCTGATAGCAGCGACATTCGTCTTGGCCACCATCACCATAGTGGCAGCCTTCTCAGGAAATGTAGCTCCGGTCGATTCCGTCATCATGCCATTACTGGGGCTGGCAGTGCCCGTACTCCTGATTGTCAATCTGATAACGGCACTCTGCTGGGCATTGGCCCGTAAGCGCTGGGCACTGGTTCCGCTGGTGGCATTCTTCTGCAACTGGGGATATCTGACGTCTGTCTTCCAGCTCCACCTGCCGAAAGACAAAACCCCGGCAGGCAAGTATCTGAAGATAGCCACCTACAACATACACAACTTCGGAGGTGAGATTACCGGTTATTCCTGCAAGGAGATAGCCCGGTACATGCAGCAGGAAGGCGTGGATGTGCTGTGCTTCCAGGAGTTCGGAGACAACAGCGACTTCCCCACAGACAGCATACGGCGCGTACTCTCGCATTGGTCACACGCGCTCATCCCTTCTGAAGACTCCGTCAAGGGCGTACTGCCTATCGCCGTATTCAGCCGCTATCCATTGGCGAACCACCGTTTCATCACTTACCAGCAAAGCTCCAACTGTAGCATGATGTGCGATGTAGCGATGGGTACGGATACCATACGTCTGATAAACAACCACCTGCAGACCACCAGCGTCAGCCAGAAGCGCAGGAAGTGGGAACGCGAGCTGGCCACCGACGACACCCGCCGCGAAGTCCAGGCAGCCAAAGATGCCGCAGGCACCCTGCACGAAAACTTCATGAAGCGGGCCACGCAGACTTACGTCATCAGCCACTACGCCAAGACCAGCCCCTATCCCGTGCTGCTATGCGGCGACTTCAACTCAATACCTTCCTCCTACACCTACCATCATTTGAGGAAAACCCTCAAAGACGGATTCCGCACTGCCGGAAACGGATACATGTACACCTACCGCTATGCCAAACGCATGTTGCGTATTGACTACATCTTCCACTCCCCCAGCCTGAAGGGTATTGCATACTACTCTCCAGACCTGGATTTGTGCAGCGACCACAATCCAGTGATTATGGAGGTTGAAATACAATAAAGTAAAGAAAGCCAAAAACAATAAGGGCTGTCCCGGAAATCCCGGAACAGCCCTTGCCTTATCATATTCTGCCATTCAACGGAGGTTATCTGCACCCGATTAGTTGAACACGTAACGGATACCGACTTGCAACTTCCAGCATTCGCTGTAGTTCTGATAGGTGTCGTAAGTCTTGGTAGGATATTCACCGTTCACCTTATACATGGAGAATACCGGAGTCAGGTCAGTGGCGCTCTTCACCCCTTCATACTTCAGGATTCGGTTGCTGTTGGAAACGGTATTGGTCTTGGAGATACCCCATTTGGAGTTGATGAGGTTACCCACGTTCATGATGTCAAAACTCAACTGGAAGCAATGCTTGGTCTTGCCAATCTTGAATTCGAAATCCTCCAGCAGACGGAAGTCAAAGCGGTGCACCCACGGAGCGCGGGCAGCATAAGCCTCGGCATACTGTCCTTTGTGATTCTTCAAGTACGAATCCTGCTCTACGAATTTCCAGAAGGCAACGCGGTCTTCCTCTGTCTTGAAGTTGATTTCACTATCGTCCTTCGGAATGTACATCAAGTCGTTGTTGATACCATCGCCGTTCATGTCGTTGGTGTAGCAGAAGCTGTAACCGCCGGAAGAATAGCCGGAATAGAACAGATTCAGGTGTGTGCCGCGAAGCAGGCCTTTGTGTCTGAAGGGGATGTAGTAGCCCACAGAAGCAATCACCTTATCGGGAACCACATACTGTGACCGTTGTGCATCCACATAATTGGAACCATCAATCGTGTTCAATCCCTGCCAAGTGGAGATAGGGTCGCTGCCCGGAAGACCGGAAACTTCTTTGGACTCCGTGTGCGTATAGGCCAGCATCAGCATCAAGTCATCCACCGGCTGGGCATTCACCGTGATGTTTGCCGTATAGCCGTAGCCTTTGGATGTATTGTCGAGTACCACGGCATTCTTGCCATTGTAATGCACGAAGTCGCCTGCATATTTCACATTCTTGTCGGGGTTGTCATAAAGAGAATAAGAGTACACCATGCGGTTATCCGCACCATTGAAACGTTGCATACCCGTATGCAACAGTTCCGTAGTTGTCACGTCTTTTCCATCAGCGCCCTTGACGGTGGTCAGCTTATTGTACTTCCATTCGTCGGGGTTCTTGATATTGATGTTGTTGATGGTAACGGCATTCACATTCTTCGTGAACATGAACTCTCCCGTCACGGTCAAGGGGAAAGATACGGGTACCTGATAGTCCACCGCGATAGACGACTTCCACACCTGCGGCATCTTGAAGTCCTGAGCCACACCGGAAATCTTGCTTCCCGCCACGTGTTTCTCAATCGTGGTGGGGAGGTTGAACTTGTCGATTATCTGGTTCATGTCCGTAATCATGCCGCCTGCCAACTGGTCCAGACGGGAATCATGGCCCACCACCTTTCCATTGTCATATTGGGTCTTAAAGGTAACGGAGTTCTGTACCATAGAAGCATTGGTCGGCATATTGGTGAAGAAAACCAACGGCAGACGTCCGGTAAACACACCCGTACCTCCACGTACTTTCAGCGACTTGTCCTTGAACACGTCCCAAACGAAACCTATACGGGGAGAAATCTGCCATCTGGAATCCGGCCACTTGCCAGTGTCGATGTGCTGCCCGTCGAAGTCAAGCTCATAGATGGCATCGTTTCTCTGGAGGTCGTCGTTGTCGAACATCAAGTTGTCGAAACGGATACCGTAGGTCAGTTTCAGACTGTTGCCGAGGTTCCATTCATCCTGGGCATAGAAACCAAGCTGGTTGAAGGTAACCTGAGCATTGGGGTTGGCCACACCGTTGAAGCCATAAGTCAAAGCGAATGATTCGGGAGCTGCGCCACTCAGGAAATCTTCCAGACTGTTATAGCGGTAATATCCCGTACCGTTACGCATATAGGCGTTGTTGGCAAACTGGTGCTCATAGCTAAGACCTGCTGTCAGCTTGTGGTTACCGGTGAAGAAGGTGAAGTTATCGGTAATGTTCGTAATCTTGTTCTTCACACCGTTGTTGTAGGTGAACAACTCGTAACCGGCGCTCATGTACGGTTCCAGAATCTGGTTTCCATTCTCGTCCTTGCCTGCCATGATGTCGATGAAGGGGAAAGGAGAAGAATTGGTGCCGCGCATGTCCTCTATATTGGTGTAGGTGAACAGCAACTGATTGGAAATCTTATCGGTGAAGCGGCTGTTCAAATCTGTCGCCCAAGACTGCACCTTGTTGTCCATGGAATACATGCTGTTGGCAAACGCCATAGACTGCGTACCTACGCGATAAGTATTGTTCAAGCGATATCCCGTATCGGAAGAGTTACCGTTCGGGGCATTCCAAGCCGTATTCTTCGTATTGTTGTAGCGGAGGCTCAAGCGATGGCGGTCCGTGATGTTCCAGTCGATGCGGGCCAGAATCTTGGTGTTCTCCTCGTCAGCAGGAAAACTTGTGTAAGAGCCTGCGTCGTAGCCGTACTTGTCCTTCAGATGGTTGTACACCTTCTCCATATCCGACTTCAGCGTACGGGACACCATACCTTTTGCCTCTTCACCGTCCTCACGCGCGCGATACTTTATAACCTCTCCCGGAGTCTTCTCCTTTTCGTAGTTTACGAAGAAGAACAGTTTGTTCTTGATGATAGGACCGCCCAGCGTGAAGCCGTAGGTAGTCTTGGACTCGTCGGAACGTGCTCCCAGGTCCTCGCCGTTGATGCGGTTACCGCGCATGTCCTGGTTGCGGTAATAGGTATAGGCAGTACCTCTGAACGTGTTCGTACCACTCTTGGTAATGGCGTTGATGCCGCCGCCTATGAAGTTCGTCTGGCGCACGTCGAAGGGAGCCACCACTACCTGCACCTCTTCGATGGCATCCATGGAGATGGGGTTGCCGCCGCCGGGGAGGTTGGAACTAAGTCCGAAGTTATTGTTGAAGTTGGCACCGTCGATAGTGAAGTTCGTGGAACGTCCGTCACCGCCGGCAAAACTCATGCCGTTGGCATAGGGAGAAAGGCGGGCAATGTCACTGATGCTGCGGTTCACGGTGGGAAGCTGCGTTATCTGTGCAGAAGAGATGTTGGTAGTGGCACCCGTCTTTTCAGCAGTGAACTTGGTCTTGGCAGCCGTCACAATCACTTCGTTCAGCAACTCGGAAGATTCACTCATCTCTACGTTCAGGTTGTATACCTCACCCAGCTGAAGGGTGATGTCCTTATAAATAACCGTCTGATAGCCGATATAGGAAATCTCCACCCGGTAGGGACCACCAGTGCGCATACCCTGGATAGAATAGCGTCCATCGACGTTGGTCACGGTTCCGTAGCGCGAACCGGAAGGCTGATGAACAGCCTGTACAGTGGCGCCGATAATGGGCTCATTACTTGCATCCGTCACCTTACCTGCCATAGAGGCGGTGGTGACCTGCGCATTTACACCTACGGCAGCCAGTAGCAGTAACGCTGTCAGTGCAATTCTTACTCTCTTTAACATAATGTCTTTTAAATTAGTTCCTAAAACGTTATATTTCTTAAAACACTGGCAAAGATACGCAAAATTATATATAAGAACATTACAATATGATTACATTTTTTTAAGGATTTATTCAATACAAGGCAGCACCACCGTGAAACGGCTTCCACGACCTTCCTCGGAGCGGAGTTCGATGCGTCCTCCCATCTTTTCGACGATGAGCACACAGATGGACAAGCCTAGCCCGACGCCTTGGGAAAACTCGCTACGCTTGTAGAAACGCTCAAAAATCATCTTCTGCTCGCTGTGCGGAATGCCTATGCCGGTATCTTCCACATAAAGATGTACCTCGCTCATGCCGGACGGACAACAATACCCCAGCTGGATGCTGCCTTCTTTCGTAAACTTGTTGGCATTGTTCAGGAAGTTGGTGAGTACCTGTGTCAGTCGCATGGGATCTACATTCACCTGCACATCTTCGGGAGGGAAATCCTTGAGGAACTGCAACGGCGGCTGGATAAGCAGGCTATGCGTCTGATAGACGTCATCGAGCAGCTGGCGCACACTCTCCCGCTGAAAGATGAACGAGAGGTTACCCGACTCGATGCGCGACAGTTCCAGCACATCGCCCACCAGTTTCAGCAGCAGTTTGGTATTGGTGTTGATAATGTCCACAAACTCCTGCCGCTCTTCGTCGGAGAACTCCGGCTCGTTAGCCAGCATGTCCGAGAAGCCGACAATGGCATTGAGCGGAGTGCGTATTTCGTGACTCATGTTATTGAGGAACGACTGTTTCAGTTCGGCTTGCTCCGCAAGCTCGCGGGATTCTATCAGCTCCTGCTCGTGGTCTTTCAGTTCCTGGATATTCTGCAGCAGTCCGGCTATGATGGGTGCGTGTCCGGGGGTGTGGATGGTATTGTAGCTGAACTCCCACCACTGGAACTCGCCGGTGAAGTTACAGCGGTACTGTCCCTTGTGGTGCGTACGTTCGTGCCTTGACGCTATGTTCTTGCGGAAAACGGGTAAGTCGCCGGGATGGATGTAGGGAGTGATTTCATTGAGCAGAAGACGACCGGAGCGGTGGTGAATAAGCTCGCAGAACTGCGAGTCGCAGGACACGGAATCTCCCTCCAGTCGCCAGGCGTAGGTAGAATTTCCTTCGATGGCCAGGCAGAGGGTCTCATGCTCGTAGAGGAGGTTTCGCAGTGCCTCACGCTTGCGCCTGCGTTCGTGCAGTAGGCTGAAAGAGAGCAAGACTATCACCGTCAGCACGAAGACAGCGCCCAGAATGGAGCCTACGAGTATATGGTAACGATAGCGCTCCGAGAAAGGGATGTACATCACGGTGTACTCCACCGGAATGCTCTCGAGCGGGATGCCATACTTCTGCAGCACATGCCAGTTCAGCACGTACTGCTTAGCGCATTCCGTCACCTGCTGCCGGGGCATCCGCCCTTCGAGGCGTTCCTTGATACCGGTCGCCATGTATCTTATCTGGCTCTCCAGCGGGGTGAAATATCCTCCCAGCAAGTAGTCGGCAAAGCCGAAGCCCTCGTTGATGGTCTGAAACGTGGGATTGTCAAAGAGCATGCCCACGCGCTTGGTGGTATAGTCCCGCTTGGTATAGAGCAGCAACGTGTTGTCGCCGCGTCCCAGCCACATCAGATGGCGTATCGCTATGGAGTCGCTCGTCATGCGCACAATCTTCGTGGTGTCCAGCAGCATGTCTATGTTCTGCCGTTTCAGTATGGGGCTGATAGTCTCCCCCTCGCGCACGCAGTGATAGGAGGAACCAGCAAAGTAAAAGCCTTGGGCGGAGGTCACGATGTCGGGCCCCTGCCCTTCGCACTGTTCGTTCAGCGCGTGCCATATCTTGCGGTCCAGAAAAGTCTGGCCGTTCATCAGACAGATGCGTGCCTTGCCCATGATACTCTCTATCATGCGGATGGTGCGCAGGTAATCGGGCGTGTCGGCATAGCCCGTGATGTTGGGATATTGCAGGAGCAGGGAGATGTTGGGATAGTTCACACCGCTAAACACGACGGGTATTTCGTGCGCCAGCGGATGCCCGCATGCCATCAGCGCATAGGCAGCCTGGTCGTCGAGCACGGCTATTAGCTCGGCTCCCCAAGCGGAGAGGTCGTCCACGAAGCCGGCCATGCGGAAGTTCTCCACCTCCTCCATGTAGCGGTCGCAGTCCAGGTAGTATTCGCGTACATCGCAGTCCAAGCCGAGACGGCGGAACTCTTTCTGCAGCAGTTCCAGAGCTTTCGTGGCAGGCGGATAGCCCGGCTCGAAAGAGTGTATCAGTGCGATGTGCCGCGTCTCCGCATGGGCGGGGCAGGCACACCACACGAGGCAGAGGGAAAGCGTCAATATATATACGGTAACTACCGTTGTTTGCTTCATATCCGGAAGGTCCTTTCGACTTGTACCAGCAAAGATACGAATGTTTTTTAAGAATAATGGACTATTTCTTCTGTTTCTGTAACAAAGAATACGTTTTCTTAAATCATTGACACATCCCAACTTATCTTTCAGAGGATTTACCGAATATCCCTAAAGAACCGATTCTTCGTCCAGTATTCCAAAGTGGAGATCTATTTGTTCTTAACCTTCGGCAACACCGCATTCAGTACCATATATCCCAACATACCGGCAACAATCGTTCCCAGCAATACACCAAACTTCGCCTGGTTCAGCAGATCCGGATATTCTCCTGCAAAAGAAAGGTTGGCAATAAATAAAGATACCGTAAAGCCAATACCCCCCAACAAGGATACTCCGGCAACACTTCTCCAATTCATTCCCGGAGGCATTGAGGACAAACCACTCTTGACCGCCAGCCAGGTAAACAGAAAAATACCGATAAACTTGCCAAGAAGCAATCCTGCAGCCACCGCTATACTAACAGCTCCAACAACGCCACCGCCTCCACTGAACACCACACCGGCATTGGCAAAGGCAAAGAGCGGCAGTATCACAAAGTTTACCGCACCATGCAAATTGTCTTCCAGGGATTGCAAAGGACTAATTACATGATCAGAAGCGCGCTCCACTTGTTTTAGAGTGGCAATCTGCTCATTGGTCAATATAATATTATCTGATTTGGTAACCGGAAAATCACCGATAATGTCGCGGATGCGTTTAATGTATTTCCCGGCATCCAAACGGGGACGGGCCGGTATTACAAAGGCCAGTATCACTCCGGAAATAGTGCTGTGAATGCCCGACTGAAGGAACAAATACCAAATAATTACCCCGATAAGCAGGAAGAATATCTTCTGTGTCATACCGAATTTCCCCATATAGTAAAGGAAGAAATAAAGGACAGCAGCTACAATAAGATATCCGTATGCCACTTCGGAACTATAGAAAATGGCAATAACCAGAATGCCGCCAATATCATCGACCACTGCAAATGCCGTCAGGAAAATTTTCAGACTCAAAGGCACCCGTTTACCCAGCAGACTGAGTACACCCAATGAAAAAGCAATATCCGTAGCCATCGGTATAGCCATACCGCGCGTTTCCGGAGTACCCTGAACGACCAAAAGTGAATAGACAATGACCGGCACCAGCATACCGCCACATGCCGCTACAAAGGGTAAAGAAGCCTTACGAAAGGAAGAAAGTTCACCCACCAGCAGTTCCCGCTTTATCTCCAACCCCACAGCCAGAAAGAAAACAGTCATCAGGCAGTCGTTTATAAACTCAATCATTTTCAACGGATGACCACCATGGGAGAACAAATTAAAGTCTCCGATACGCAGATGCAGTTCCTGCAAAAGAAAGCCCTGATACAACGGAGCCATCGGCGAATTAGCAATAACGGCCGCCAAAATAGCCATCAAAAACAGCAAGATGCTCGCCGCTATATTCAGCGACGAGAAGTTTTTCACAGTACGTAAAATAATCATAAAGAAGTATATTTGATTTAAGATTTCATCCTTTCGACATCAATCCAGCTTCAAGACTGCCAGGAACGCTTTCTGAGGTACCTCCACATTACCAATCTGTTTCATACGCTTCTTACCTCTCTTCTGTTTCTCAAGCAATTTTCGTTTACGGCTCACGTCACCTCCATAACATTTGGCCGTTACGTCCTTACGCACAGCCTTAATCGTTTCCCGGGAAATAATCTTGGCACCGATAGCAGCCTGAATGGCGATATCGAACTGCTGTCTCGGAATCAGGTCTTTCAACTTCTCGCACATCCGGCGTCCCAATTCGTAGGCATTGTCAAAGTGTGTCAAGGTAGAAAGAGCATCCACCGGCTCACCGTTCAGCAAAATATCCAGCTTCACCAGTTTGGAAGGACGAAAACCGTTGGGATGATAGTCAAAAGAGGCATATCCCTTAGAGATACTCTTCAATTTATCATAGAAATCGATAACTATTTCGCCAAGAGGCATGTCATAGTATATTTCTACACGGTTACCTGAAATATATTCCTGCTTCACCAGCTCGCCACGCTTGCCCAGACAAAGAGTCATGATAGGACCGATGTAATCAGTGGTGGTAATCACCGAAGCACGGATATAGGGCTCCTCAATACGGTCTATCATGGTAGGGTCGGGCATGCTGCCGGGGTTATGCACTTCGGTCATATTTCCCTGCTTGTCATAGATATTGTAGGAAACGTTGGGCACGGTGGTGATAACGTTCATGTCAAATTCACGGTCAAGGCGTTCCTGCACAATCTCCATATGGAGCAGCCCAAGGAAACCACAACGGAAACCAAAGCCCAAAGCCAATGAAGACTCAGGCTGGAAAGTCAGCGAAGCATCATTCAACTGCAGCTTTTCCAAAGAAGAACGCAAGTCCTCAAAATCTTCTGCCTCGATGGGGTACACACCGGCAAAAACCATCGGCTTCACCTCCTCAAAACCGGCGATGGCCTCTTCGCAAGGACGGGCAATATGCGTAATCGTATCACCTACTTTCACTTCCTTAGAGGTTTTGATACCCGAGATGATATAGCCCACATCCCCCGTACGCAACTCCGGACGTGGCATCATTTCCATTTTGAGCACTCCGATTTCATCCGCATCATATTCCTTGCCTGTATTGAAGAATTTCACTTTATCCCCTTTACGAATCACACCGTTCACTATCTTGAAATATGCAATGATACCACGGAAAGAATTGAAGACAGAATCGAAAATCAACGCCTGCAACGGAGCTTCCTCGTCACCCTCCGGGTGAGGGATACGCTCAATGACCGCAGCCAGAATCTCTTCCACTCCCATGCCTGTTTTGCCAGAAGCACGGATAATTTCATCACGCTTGCAGCCCAACAGTTCGACGATCTCATCCTCCACTTCCTCGGGCATGGCGCTTGCCATGTCACATTTGTTGATGACGGGAATAATCTCCAAATCATGCTCAATCGCCATATAGAGGTTTGAAATGGTCTGCGCCTGCACTCCTTGCGAAGCATCTACAATAAGCAAGGCTCCTTCACAAGCGGCAATGGAACGTGACACCTCGTACGAGAAGTCCACGTGTCCCGGAGTGTCTATCAAGTTCAGAATATACTTTTCACCTTTATAGGTATACTCCATTTGTATGGCATGGCTCTTGATGGTGATACCTCTTTCCTTCTCAAGGTCCATGTCATCCAGCATCTGTCCGTTAGTTACTTGTATAGTATTGGTAAATTCCAGCAGACGGTCTGCCAAAGTTGATTTACCGTGGTCGATATGGGCAATAATGCAAAAATTTCGTATATTCTTCATTGTCAATAACTATCTATTAATTAGGTGCGCAAAGATAGTGAAAACAGAGCAAATAAAAAAAATGCGTTGATAACATATTCATGTACCAACGCATCTTTTTATAACATTCCAATCAATTCCTCGCTTAGTTCAGCTTTACAAACAATTCGCCTTCCACTTCAGAAGTAGAGACCTTGTCTTCTCTTAACAACCAGCCCAATCCCAGGAAGAAGTCCTTGTCGATCAGTTTAGTTGCTTTCTTGATTTGCTTGTGAGTCAAGCCATCTGTGCCATTCAGTGCAGTCCAAATCTGTCCTGCAACATTACCAGCTTTTTCTTTTAACATTTCTATTTGCTTTTAGTTAAACGTTATCCTCATCTCCAAAGATAGAGATGTCGGTGTTTTTATATCGCTGCAAAGATAGGTATATTTATGTTATACAACACGTTATTAGGCACTTTTTTTCTTACTAAGGGGTAAAAAAGTTCTTTTTTCTTACTTTGAGGACGTTTTTTCCAGGTATTCGGTCCAAATTTGGGCAGCTACCTCTACCATCCTGGCACACGGGCGTTTAGCATAATACTGCTCGGTACGGGCTTCCGGAACGGACGAACCTTCCGGTTTTCTCAACCCCAACAATTCAGCACATATCAAAGAGCCATTTCGTTTCTTGAATTCAGCAGCCAGCTCCTGCACCAACGCATAGTTTGCCGCCTTACCTTCACGGTCCTTGCCTTCCACAGCTCCTTTTTCCAATCCGGCCAATAGGAACATGCCGCATGCAGCACCGCATGTCTGCCTCATACGACCTATGCCACCACCAAAAGAGGCGGACATCCGGAAAGCCTGCTCTTCTGTAAAACCATACATATCTGCAAAAGCTCCCACTACCGATTGCGAACAGTTATAGCCACTCTTGAAAAGCTCCACAGCTTTTTCGATTCTGTCTTTTGTTTCCATCATCATTATTCTGTAATTTCCAACAACATCGGACAATGGTCCGAATGAACAACGTCACCCAATATTCTCGCCTCCTTCAACATCGGGCGCACCGGTTCACTCACCATGCAATAATCAATGCGCCACCCTTTGTTCTTGGCACGTGAATTAAAGCGATAGCTCCACCACGTATATTCCTGCTTGTCGGGATGAAGCCAACGGAAGGAATCTATGAATCCCGCATTGAGAAAGCGCGTCATCCACTCCCGCTCTTCAGGCAGGAAGCCACTGTTGGTGGCATTCCTGATAGGGTCGTGAATGTCTATTGCCTCATGGCAGATATTATAATCGCCGCAAAGAATGAGTTTAGGACGCGTACGTTCCAGCTCCAATACATATTCCTGGAATTTCTCCAACCAGACCATCTTGAAGGCCTGGCGTTCGTCACCGCTGGTACCGGAAGGATGATAAACACTCACAACGGACACATCACCGAAGTCGGCACGGATAAAGCGCCCTTCGTTATCGTATTCTTCGATACCCATACCATATTCCACATGGTCCGGTTCTTGCTTGCTCAGAATAGCGACTCCACTATACCCCTTCTTCTGTGCAGAATATAGATAATGCTTATACCCCAAAGCATCCAGCGCTTCTGCCGGATACTGTTCCGGTTGCAGCTTCGTTTCCTGCAAACAAAGCACATCCGGCTGCTCTTGTGCCAGCCACTCGGGAAAACCTTTTGTCACGGCAGCCCGTAGCCCATTTACGTTATATGTAATAATCTTCATACTTATTTGATTTCTTAGAAATGAATTATTCAAGATGTCAACTCGGATACCAGCAGCATGATATTCAGCACAGTGACCACCGCAGCAATGGCATAAAGTACAAATGTACTCCATTTACTGTTTACATACTGCCCCATCACTTTGCGTGAAGAAGTCAGTCCCACTTGCAGGAAAACCGTAAACGGCAGCTGGATGCTCAGTATCATCTGTGAAATCAGCAGTCCTTTGAACGGGTCTCCGATAAAGAAAATCAGCAGCAGTGCAATGCCCAGCGACAGAATCACACCCACCTGCGAGTGACTGTCTTTGATATGATAGGATTCTCCGAAAATACCGGCAAAGATAGAACCTGCCGCCATACCGCTGGTTATCGTGGAAGATATACCCGCCATCAGTAATGCCAATGCAAAAACCACGGCAGCACTGTTCCCCAGCAACGGCTCCAGCAAGGATTTGGCCTGCTGCAACTCTTCCACCTGAATACCGCTTTTAAAGAAAGTTGCCGCAGCCAGCAGTATCATGGCACTGTTGATGGCCCATCCCACAATCATAGAGAACAGCGTGTCGAACAATTCATATTTCAACACCTTACGGATGGACGCATCATCTTTCTTATTATATTCATGGCTCTGTATCACTTCCGAGTGCAGAAACAGATTATGCGGCATCACCACCGCACCGAGCACACTCATGATAATCAGCATGCTCCCATGCGGGAACGAAGGTGTCACCCACCCTTGTGCGGCCAGCGGCCAATCTATCTTCACCAGAAACAGCTCATAGATAAAGGAGAGCCCAATGACCGAAACAAAAGCAATGATGGAACGTTCTATCTTCTTGTAGGAATTAGTGAAAAGCATGACGACTACAAATACGGTAGTCAAGACAGAACCCCATATGATGGGAATGTCAAACAGCATCTGCAAAGCGATGGCACCTCCCAATATCTCTGCCAGCGAAGTCGAGATGGAAGCCAGCACTGCTGTACCCAATATGGGACGCGACACCCAGGAAGGAGTATATTTGGTAGCGGCTTCGGACAAGCACAAGCCGGTTACAATGCCAAGATGCGCCACATTATGCTGCAATACAATCAGCATGATAGTGGATAAAGTCACGACCCACAGCAACGAATAGCCAAATTCAGACCCTGCCGCAAAATTAGATGCCCAGTTCCCCGGGTCAATAAAGCCCACAGTCACCAGCAGTCCGGGACCTATATATTTAAAAACGTCCAGACCGCCCAGATAGCGTTTGTGGTCTCTCCGTTTCAAGTCTTTAAAAATATTCTTCATTGTGTCTGTTCAATTAAGAGCGTAAAAATACTCAAATAATAACAAATACCTCCATGTTAGGTTCAAAAAAAGCCCCTGGCATCTTTCAATGTCAAGGGCTCTCATCCATTCTTTCAGGCAGTAGGCTCAATACCCCATCTCGTGCAATGCCTTGCACAATTGGTCGGGGCAGGAAGTGGAACGTCTTCCGCAGCGAATTCCTTCCAAACGGGCAATCACCGCATCTACCGGCATGCCTTTCACCAAACGTGAAAGTCCTTGCAGGTTTCCATTACATCCACCCCAAAATGCCACCTCTTTCACAATACCATCTTCCACATCCAGTTCGATGTTACTGCTACACGTACCTTGCGTCTTGTATGTATATGTCATTATTCTCCGCCTTCTTCCGGTTTCATGTTAGTATAAACCGTCTGTACATCATCAAACTCTTCGAGACGCTCTATCATCTTGTCGATGGTTTCGCGTTGCTCGGGAGTCACATCCTTCATATCGTTCGGGATATAGGTAAACTCACCGCCGACATCTTCAAAACCGCACTCTTCCAAATGTTTCTGGATAGCTGCATAGCTTTTCGGGTCACCATAAATAGTGATAGTACCTTCTTCTTCATCCTCTTCGTAGTCTTCCTCTACGTCATAGTCTATCAAGTCAAGAATGAGTTCTTCCATATCGATACCGTCTTTCTTCTTGAAAGTGAACACGCACTTGTGGTCAAACAAGAAAGCCAGTGAACCCATTGTTCCCAAGTTACCGCCGAACTTGTTGAACACGGAACGCACATCGGCTACTGTACGGGTAGTATTATCAGTCAGCGTATCCACAAAAACAGCTACACCGTGAGGACCGTATCCTTCATAAGTCATACCCTTATAGTCGCTCTGGTCCTTACCCATCGCATTCTTGATAGCACGTTCAATATTATCCTTCGGCATGTTTTCACGCTTACAAGTAGCGATTACCGAACGCAGTGTCGGGTTGTTTTCCGGCTCCGGACCACCAGCCTTCACCGCAATAGCAATTTGTTTACCCAGTCTTGTAAAGGTCTTTGCCATGTGACCCCATCTTTTCAATTTGGCAGCTTTTCTATATTCAAACGCTCTTCCCATTGGAACTGTATTTTAAATTATGAATTATAAATTCTGAATAATGAATCAACGCAGCTTGGCACCCAACTTGTCCTCCAGGTTCTTCACCAGTTTGGACATAATCTTGTCAATCTGCTTATCGTTCAACGTGGCATTCTCATCCTGCAACAGGAAGCTCACCGCGTAACTCTTCTTACCGGCTTCCAGATTCTTACCCTCGTAAACGTCGAAGAGAGAGACCTCCTTCAGCAGCTTTTTCTCCGTCTCGTAGGCAATCTTCTCGATTTCCGCAAATTGCACTTTCTTGTCGAGCAGCAGTGCCAAGTCACGTTTCACGGCAGGGAACTTGGAGATTTCCGTATAGCTCACCTTCACATTGCGGATGGCCTTCAACAATTCTTTCCAGTTGAAATCGGCATAGTAAACCTCGTTGTCAATATCGAATGCCTTCAGCAGCTTCTTTGTTACAATACCGAAAGTAGCCAACCGCTTTCCACCCCTTGTCTGTACGGATAAACCGGCAGCATAGATATCATCAGTCAGATTGCCGACAACCAAATCATGCATGTGCAGCCCCAATCTGGCAAAGACATTCTCAACGTATGCCTTCAGCTCATATACCGAGCTGTTCTCATCCGGATGAGCCCATGAGTTGGCCACCCTCTTGCCAGTCACCCACAAACCAAGATGATAGTCTTCGGAATAAGCGGCAAGCACTTTCTCCGGATTCTTCTTTTCCTCGTTGAAGTGATAACAATTACCGAATTCAAAGAATTTCAGGTCTGCATTCTTACGGTTGGCGTTGTGCGAGATGCTTTCCAATCCACCGAAAAGCAGTGTCTGACGCATGGCATTCAAGTCTGCACTCAACGGATTCAGCAACATTACCAGATTCTTCGACGGATAAGACTCCAAGTTGTCATAGTAAGCGGCACGCGTCAACGAGTTGTTCAGAATCTCATTGAAACCACAGCCCACCAGCTGCTCGGCAACCAGGTTTTGCAGTTTGTTGGATTTATCATATTCACCCTTGGTAGTCAGACAAGACTTCAAGGTAGTCGGAATCTCCACATTATTATATCCGTAGATACGCAGAATATCCTCTATTACATCGCAATCGCGCTGCACGTCCACACGGTAAGGAGGAACATCCAGTGTAAGCCCTTCGGCTGTCTCGTCTACAATCTTCATTTCCAGACTTGTCACGATGCTCTTGATGGTATCCACCGGAATAACTTTACCAATCAGTGAGTTCACTTTCTCATAGGCAAGTTCCACACGGAAATCCTTGGCAGGAGCGGCGCACACATCTTTTATTTCAGAAGAAATGGTACCTCCGGCAAGTTCCTTTACCATCAAAGCTGCCAGCTTCAGGCAGTAAATAGTGGCATTCGGGTCAATACCTCTTTCAAAACGGAAAGAAGCGTCTGTGTTCAACGCATGGCGACGGGCTGTCTTGCGCACCCATGTGGGATGGAAGTAAGCACTTTCAAGGAATACATCTTTGGTGGTTTCCGTAGAACCGGAATCCAGACCGCCGAACACACCGGCAATACACATCGCCTCTTCCTTGTTGCAAATCATCAGGTCGCGTTCGTTCAATTTACGCTCCACGCCATCAAGAGTTACAAACGGAGTACCTTCCGGCATGGTCTTTACAATCACCTCACCGCCTTTAATCTTATCTGCATCGAAGCAGTGCAGCGGCTGGCCGAAAGCATGGACGATATAGTTGGTAATATCCACCACATTATTGATAGGACGCAGGCCGATAATACGCAACTTGTTCTGCAACCATTCGGGGCTTTCTTTCACTGTAACCCCTTTCACCGTAACGCCGGCATACCGGGGACATGCCTCGCTGTTCTCTACAGTTACTTTAATATCCAAATCGTGATTTTCTACCGCAAAAGCGTCTACCGAAGGTTTCTTCAAGGCAGCCTGCTTACCGTTCTGTATCAAGTAGGCATACAAGTCGCGTGCCACCCCATAATGTGAGCAAGCATCGGCACGGTTGGGAGTGATGTCCACTTCCAGCACGTAATCGCTCTTGATGTTATAGTAGTCCTTGGCAAGCGTACCCGGAACAGCTGTTTCCGGCAGTACGATGATGCCTGCGTGGTCCGTACCGATACCGATTTCATCTTCAGCACAAATCATGCCGACAGATTCCACGCCACGAAGTTTTGATTTCTTGATGGTAAAGCACTCGTCACCGTCATACAGTTTTGTACCCAACGTGGCTACTACCACTTTCTGTCCGGCAGCTACATTCGGAGCGCCGCATACAATCTGCACGGGTTCACCTTGTCCCAGGTTCACCGTAGTGATGTGCATATGGTCTGAGTTAGGATGAGCTTCGCATGTCAGCACTTCGCCGATGACCAGTCCTTCCAGTCCGCCTTTAATGGTTTGCACCTCTTCCACACTTCCCGTTTCCAGTCCGATGGAGGTCAGTGCCGCAGCAACTTCATCCGGTGTCAAATCGAAATCGACATACTCTTTCAACCAATTATAAGAGATATTCATATCATTATATTTTTATTGTTTCCAAAAGTGACCTGCAAAGGTAATAAGATTTTTTGGTTGGCAGGGAATTATAAATGAAGAAAATAACAAAAAGGCGATGAAGTGCTTTTCCTTCACCGCCTTTCTCCTAATATTCTATATAAATCTACAATTTATACATTCATTGCATTGGCGCCTAAAGCTCCCAATATGGCGGAAGCAACAGCTATCACTACCTTCAAAATCTTGTCCCAAACGTTCTTTTTCATAGTCTTAATCTTTCAAAATTAGTAAATACATCTTATCCTAACGGGTTCTCTCCCTGGTCACCGTCGGAACCGCCACCGGAATTACCACCATCACCGGCATCATCCTTACCGTCAGTAACCACTCCCGTCCATTTCTCAAACTCCACACCCTGGAGCATGGCACGCGTAGTGCCGATGGCAGCCGGGCGCGTGTATTCCGGAGTAAACTGGCAGCGCAAAGCAGTCACCTGATTGGGATTCACGTCTTCAGATTTGACCACTCCCTTACCTCGCGTACGGGCCTTCATGGTGAATGTGCCCAGGCCATCCAGACGCACCGTACGGCTGTTCAGCAACTGGCTCCTCATTACCGTCATCAGGTTACGGATTACATTATGTACGTCACCCGGAGTCAGGGAAGACTTCTCGGCAATCACCTCAGCCAGCTGTTGTGCATCCACGGCTCTTCCCACTTTCTTCAAACTCAGATGCCAAAGTTTGGCACCCTCTTTTGTCGCCAGAGACGACTGTCTTGCATAATAAAATAAAGGCATAGTTTCTTTCTCCTTTTTACATTTTTAATTCAACATGGTTTTTAATCTCGTTTTGTTGATCAACAATGCAAAGGTGAGGATATATTTGCCTGTAAACAAAGAAAACAGCCTCGCTGAAGCTGTTTTCTGAGATAAGTTCATAAAGTATTGATTTACAAGCTGACAGATTAGGCAAGCCAACTTAATCAAGATATCCTACGATGATGATTGCCTGTACTGCCATATAGGTCAAAGATACTATGACATGGGGAATCTTCAGCTCATTCGCCATAATCTGATAAGATGTTTGCGATGCGGTAGTCCGATATTCTCATGAAGCATCAGGCGGTGAATATTTGGCACGCTTGCAGAAATTGAAGAAGCAGAAGACTAGAACGGAACAGACAACGGTATAGATGAAATCCGCATTGACAAACGTATTGGCAACCGACAGCGTTGTCAAGGTCGTAGTTAAAAAAGCTGTATTTTCATCTATTATTTTACTATGGCCTCTTTTATACACTCCACGATATAATATACATCTTCATCAGTCACCCACGGCCCGGCAGGAAGGCACATACCGATTTTAAAAATAGCTTCGGATACCCCATTGATATAAGCCGGAGCATCCTTATAGACCGGCTGCTTGTGCATCGGTTTCCAAACCGGGCGTGCCTCTATTTTTTTGCCAAGCATAAAAGCACGCAAAGCCTCCACATTCTCGTTGGGCTGGCAATCTGTTGTAGCACAATCTACGGCATGAATCACACCTGCAGCACCACCTACGGCAGTCCTGACAACATCCTTATAAGCATTTTCCTGCCCTTTGATGCGAAGTGAAGAATCCAGAGTGATTGTACAAAGCCAGAAATTAGAGTCATAATCAGCCGAAGGAGCTTCATGCAGCAATACCCCCTCCACATCCTTAAGCAGTTCCTTATAGAGAGCCTGCACATGTCGGTGATGTGCAATATGCTTATCGGCAACGGTCATTTGACCACGACCAATACCTGCACATATATTACTCATGCGATAGTTATACCCTATCGCCTCATGCTGGTAATAAGGATAAGCCTCACGAGCCTGCGTAGCATACCACATGATTTGATTCTTGCTTTCGGCATCTTTACAAATCAACGCACCACCGCCACTGGTAGTAATCATCTTGTTACCGTTAAAGCTCAGCACCCCGAACTTGCCGAACGTCCCCAGTACCTGTCCCTTAAAACGGGAGCCAAAACCTTCGGCAGCATCTTCCACCACTGGAATAGCATACCTATCGGCTATCTCCATGATACGTGTACAGTCATAGGGCATGCCATACAATGCCACAGGAACAATAGCTTTTGGCTTTTTGCCAGTCTTGGCAATGCGGTCTTTGATGGCTTCTTCCAACAGTTCCGGAGACATGTTCCAAGTTTCTTTCTCAGAATCCACAAATACCGGAACAGCCCCCAGATAAGTGACCGGATGCGAAGACGCACAGAATGTGAAGCTTTGTACAATCACTTCGTCACCCTGTCCCACTCCGCAAGCCAACAGAGCCAAATGTACTGCCGCCGTACCGGCCGAAAGTGCCACCACTTCCTTGCCTTCGCCTACAAAACGTTTCAAATCCTCTTCAAAAGCATTCACGTTAGGACCGAGAGGAACCACCCAGTTCGTATCGAAGGCTTCTTTTACATATTTCTGTTCAATACCCTCCTCGCTCATATGGGCAAGGCAGAGATAAATGGTTTTATCCATAAATATATATGTGATTATTTAATGATCAGACTTCGGATTCCTCACATAGTGGGGAATAAAAAAGAAAGAAAGAAGTTTACAGATCCTTTCCAAGTACTGTGTAGATAATGATTTTGATGTCATTCCAGAAGGACCAATTATCCAAATATTCTATATTTATCTGTACTTTATCCGGGAATAATACCGCATCATTATATTTTTGAGGATTCTCCTGTTCTGCCAATATCTCTTCCTCATTCCGGTATTTTAAACTTGCAGGACCTGTAATTCCCGGTTTCAAAAGAAGCATCCGCCTATTCTCTCCTTCAAGTTTGTCAGCATAACCGGGAACATCGGGACGGGGGCCGACAAGACTCATGTCACCTATCAATACATTCCATAATTCCGGCAATTCATCCAGTTTATATTTCCGCAATTTGGCTCCCAAAGGAGTAATGCGGCTTTCTCCTTTCACAGATACGGAGCTTCCCGAATGGCCGACAGTCATAGATCGGAATTTGTACATGGTAAACAATTGCCCGTGTTGTCCGACCCTTCTCTGCTTAAAGATTATAGGACCACCGGGCATCTTGATGCGAATCAGAATACCAACTACAATCAAAACTGGAAACAAGAAGACTAGACCGAAAAACGAAGCGGTACGGTCAAAAATGGATTTTAGGAGCATAATTTAAATTGTAAACACAACTTCCCATTCTGTCTATTTTCACTTCCCATAACCGATGCATTTATAGATTCCTACTAACGACCCATACCCATAAGAAAGATGCAGCACCACAAAAGATAAAAGCAAGTAAGAAATACTGATTTTACTACGCAAATTTATAGACATACTGATACAGAAAAGAACCAACAGATAGGATAATAATGAAAGAAATGAAAGAAAAGCGAACGGAAGATAAAACAATGCCGCAAACAACGGAAGAAGTAAAGACAGCAAAAACACCAACGGAATAAAATGCCTTACCGACAAAGATTTCAATTGCCTTGTATAATACACCGTCAAGACATTCCATTTTCCGTTAGAAAAATTATTCCTTGCCAATCCTTTAAACGTCTCACGAGCCAAATAGGTACAATAAGTTTCGGGCACAATACAAATGCGACCACCACCATGTATAATACGCTTGTTTAGCTCAATGTCCTGATTACGTATCAAGCGTTCATCATAGTAACCATATTTCTCAAACACCTTCCTGCGCCAACACCCAAAAGGCACGGTTTCCACATCCATTACCTTGTCCACACCCAAACGAAACGTGGAATTCCCCACACCAAACCTATTACTCAGTACCTCGCGTATGGCAAGTGTTTTAGGAGTCTTGTTCAATACGTCCGTCCTGCAAGCAGCCCCCACATTGTCCGCATTCAGTTCATAAAGTTTCTTCACCAAAACCCCAAAATAGTTCGTCGGATAACTGGCATGGGCATCCAGGCGCATCACTACATCTCCTTTGGATGCCCGTATACCAATGTTCATCGCCACCGGAACAATCTTTTTGGGGTTGTCTATCAATTTGATAAACGGATATTCACGGGCATATTCCAACACCCTTTCACGGGTTCCATCCCGGCTCATGCCATCCACAAAGAGCACTTCGAGCTGCTCTTTCGGATAATCCTGAAGCAAAACAGATTGAATGCATACATCAATGTATTTCACTTCATTATATATAGGACAAATTACGGAAAGCATATTTTTCCTACAATCTTCCGTCTATTTGGTTCTTGGGTAGAATGCCCTTCACATCATACACTACTCCATTCTCCGCCTTCAAGAAAGCGCGAGCATCCAAATCCTTGAATTCATTGTGTGCAACCCCGAAAATCACGGCATCAAACTTCCCTTCCAAACTTTCCATATCTCCTTTGGAAATTCCGATACCATATTCATGCTCTACGTGCGCTTTGTCCGCCCAAGGATCATAAACTGTAATGTTTGAAGTATATTCACGCAACGTGCTGTAAATATCCACAATTTTAGTATTTCGGATGTCAGGGCAGTTTTCTTTGAACGTGATGCCTAACAACAGAATCCTGGCATCTTTCACCAATACCCCCTTCTTGTTCATCAGCTTAATCACTTGATTGGCCACATAGTCACCCATACCATCGTTCAAGCGACGTGCCGATGACATCACACGTGGCAATACCCCATACACTTGCGCCTTCTGAATCAAATAATAAGGATCCACGCTAATACAATGACCGCCTACCAATCCCGGCTTCAACTTAATGAAGTTCCATTTGGAAGCAGCGGCCTCTATCACATCGTTCGTATCGATACCCATCGCATTAAAGATCTTTGCCAACTCGTTCATAAACGCAATATTCACATCTCGTTGCGAATTTTCAATAATCTTCGAAGCCTCTGCAACTTTGATAGTCGGTGCTTTATGAGTGCCATTTACCAACACAGAATTATATACATCATCTACTATATTGGCAATCTCAGGGGTGGAACCGGAAGTCACCTTCTTTATTTTTTCCACCGTATGTTCTTTATCGCCCGGATTGATGCGCTCGGGAGAATACCCCGCAAAGAAATCTACATTGAATTTCAGGCCTGATACCTTTTCAACCACCGGCAAACACTCCTCCTCTGTAACTCCCGGATATACCGTGGACTCATACACCACAATATCCCCTTTAGAAATCACCTTGCCTACCGTTTCACTAGCCCCCCACAAAGGTTTCAAGTCGGGACGATTGTCCGCATCAACAGGTGTAGGTACTGCTACTACATAAAAATTACAATCCTTTATATCTTCCAATTTCGTAGTACATACAAAACCATTATTTCTGATGGCATCCTGGAGCAAATCATCCGCTACTTCCAGTGTGGCGTCATGACCGGACATCAACGCATCTACACGCGATTGATTCATATCGAAGCCTAGCGTTTTATACTTTGTTGAGAAAAGTCGAGCCAAAGGAAGCCCTACGTAACCGAGACCGATTACGGCAATTTTAATTGAGTCCATAATTATATTCTAATGTTTTATAATAATTTTAATGAATCTATCCTAATGAATTAATCTAATCACATCACGTGCTATATTATCCCATGAGAAACGATAAAGTGATTTTCCTATCGGTTCATATTGTTCATATTCATCTATCAACCGACATATAGCTTTTTTTATAGAGTTCTCATCATAAGAATCAGCCGCCTCACCAATCTTTTCTTTTAACGTACCATCAATACCTTGTCCTCGAGTATAAAGAATAGGTAGCCCTTGACTAAGTGCCTCGATATAAACCAAGCCAAAAGTCTCACTATGCGAAACCATCACAAAAATATCAGATTCAGCAAACACTTTACATAAATCTTTTTTATCTAATATTTTTCCCTTAAACGTAAACAATTCCGGATGAAGCTTACAATATTTCAAGACCCTTTCATGTTGATTACCTCCTCCGCCAACCAATGTAAGATGTAAACCCTCATAACGAGATGAAAGATTTTCAACGACTTTCATTGTAGCAAGAATATTCTTATTATCATTAAACACCCCTATAAAAAGTAAACTTCTTGGAATCGACGAAACATGTTTACTTTTCGCATGCTCTATCCAATAAGATTCAATTCCATTAGGAATAATTTCCATCTTTCCTTGAACATTTTTTTTTACAGGAAGCATTATTTTCTTTTGAAAAAAATGCCGAGAAATAGCCTCTGTTATAAATGTCACCTTATGCGCACATCTTAACACATTCCAAGCTAATGGCCAGACATGAACCATATATTTCATATAAAAATTAACATCAGTCGCCCTTACAGCTATTACATAGGGAATACTATAATTCTTATATAACCGATATGCTACTGCCCCTTCAGAAAACAAAGTAGCAGCATAAACCATATTTACACTCTGTATATCAATATGACTAATTAGCCATGAAGTCTTCCGTTCTATTTTAAAGAAAAAGTCATACTTGTATTTTTGGGCTGATTCATCTAATTTATACAATAACGTCTGATAATTTATTCCTGTATATGTTGAGCGTAAATCATTTGAAAGAATATTATTTCGTAATACCGCATACACTATTACATTTATACCTTTACCTAAATCAACAATATGCTTGCACAACTGGTGGTGCACTTTAGAGTAAGGATAGTCTTCAGCTAAATAAAGAAAATTCATGTTATTTTACAGTTTAAAGACTTTTATATATTATTTTCCACTCTGCACAACAATAGGAGATATTTTATTTGAACCTTTCGTAGATAATTTCTCCATTTTATAATCAATTACATCATCGGTAAATAAATCAATATTTGATATTTTACATACAACTGCATCAGAAGATATATCAATTTTATTAAGAACTATTTGCGATATATATCCAAAAGATATTGGTAGTCTTTGAGTATCAGATTTAAATATATAGCATTCTTTTAAAGGTTCTTTAAACTCTATTTGACAGTTATCTATCTTTATATTAGGAAGGCATTTTTTTGCTAATTCAAATCTCTCATTTTCTTGTTTGGGTATCCCCATAATATAAATTATACCATCATTTAAAGAGGTCATTTTCATTATGCAATTTTCAAAAAACAAATCGAAAGGAGTATAAGCATTATAAGACGAGGTCAATAAACACGGAATAGCTGCATCAAAGACACAATTACGGTAAGAAATTTTACCATAAATAGAAGAGTACTGATTATAAAGGCGAAAAATAGTACAATTCTCAAAATCTATATCACGTCCATAACAATGGATATCAAATCTATTTATACAACAATCTTTCAAATGAGCTACATTAACATTATTATTTCCAAATATCCCCCACTTACCATCTCCTTTCAGCCTTAATATCGTTGTATTCCAAAGATTATTAAACATTATTCCATAGCCATATCGTTTTAACTGAGAGTAGGTTCCATTAATAACAATATCTTTAAGCAAGGAATTTGTACAATTTTGCAATGATATGGCAGCATCTCCATAGAGAGCATTCACAGGAGTATTTATAATTACATTACTAATAGTAACCCGATTCTGATTTTCAATAAGAAAACAGCGAGTCATACAAGTACTAGATTCCATCCTATTTATTGTAATACCATCTATAATTTTTTCATTCTGATCTACACTACAATATTTGAATTGGGGCTGTGATGCCAAAGTATTATAAGAAGCTACAGGAGAATTCACCACCTTGGCATCCGATATCAAAAGTACATCTTTACGCATAGCACCATAAGCATACCCTATACGATTTTTTACCCAAGGAGTTTTATCCTCTATAACCAACAATTTATCACCATATTTAAACTCTTCCCGATGCAAATAACTTAAAGAACAAAATTCCTGTTTTGAAATAGAAATAGGAATCAAGTTCTGGTTCATTTTAAATAGATAAATATTCTTCCTTTTATTCGTTACATTCAGAATCAATCCTTTAAAATCCGTATTATATCCCAAAGGAATACTACATCCATCTATAGGAATCTCAATATCCAACTCCTTTATTCCTGTATAATCTACTGTCAATCCTTTCTCTAATGCAAGCTTATGTGTTGTTAATAAAATTCGATAACGCTCTATACCCGTTTTTGCCTGCGCCAATCCATAATCTAAAGGAGAAATTTTTTGTGCAAAAAGACTTAAAGGCAAAAAAAGAAGAAAAAGAACAATCACCCTCATTTCATTTAAGTATGATATCTGAATTGCCCGCATATCAATTAAATTGTTTGAACGGATTAAGTCCATTTCTCTCATAATATAAAATAGTATTACGCAGTTGGCTATCCGTTAAATTATTTTCTCCTCCGTTACTAGAATACAACATCACATCTCTTGTATTTAATACAGGCAATATACCTTTGTAATTTTTTACTACAACAATCTCCGTATTTTGCAAACGTATCATTGTATTTAACCATAAATCATCCTCCAATGGACATAAATCACAGGCAAGTGCTATATTTAATGTATCCCGATAAAGACTAGTACCAGGCATTGGAAATAAAGTTCCTCCTCCTGTTCCTAGAAAGATATCTTGTCCGCCAAACTTTGTTTTATAAATACGCGACCATTTTAAACTAGATTTTATGGTCATATTACTATCCCATACAATACTTTTGGCATAACGACATATAACACTTTTAGGATAAAGTTCATGATACTGCACCAAAGTCTGGATCATAGTCGTAGGATAAAATATATCATCATCAACCGTTATTATAAGATCGTCAGGATAAGCTTGCATCACATAATAATATTTTTTGTGCGATCTAATATCTCCCTCCACGAATCTAATATCCAATCCTCTCGCTTTCATATTCAGAAGGGAATCTGGTAAATCTTCTTCTAGTCTGGGAAATTGTACTTTTGATAAATATAAGATAACCTTGTCCGGTTTTATACTCTGACTCAGAATTGTTTCTATCACCATCCATAGTTTTGAAATGCGATTAGGAAAGGATGTTAAACTAACAACAATTTTTTCCGTACGTTCTCCAATAAATAAACCATAATGTTTTCTATTAGATAAACAATAAGGCAATATTCTATTAGCCAAAACACGTACTGCATATCGCAGCAACGAATTTATCTTTAATTTATCCAAAAGGTAACTATCATTAAATGAGATAGAATAAAGTCGATTAAAAAGATTTACCATTATATTATTTTGTTTTTCGTAGAGAGGCTGTAGCACAAGAAAATATCAAAAATTGCCATACAGTAAAAGCAAAAGGACGTTGAAGAAATGATAAAATAAAAAGTAAATAAAAAAATAAAATATCTGGATTTTTTTTTCCAGCTAATATATAATAAGCAAAAAGCAAACAAACTATTGAAAGAAACCCATATTCTATTATAAATAATTTATATGATTGCCCCTCTTTCAGCTGCTTATCCATCATTTTATTATAACCAATGCCCAATAAAGCTTCTGGTGTATAAACAAAGGACTTATAAAAACGAGAAGCCTGATATCCTGTACGATTATCTAAGTTATCCACCCCTCCTCCAGATATCCGTTCCACTACAGAATACTGAAAAGCCAAATTATCTTTTAAGGTTGAATAAGCAATGAAAGCAAGCAATAAAAGAAAAAATATTGATAGTAGAATTTTTCTTACACTCTTCAAAGATTGAAATAAATACCCCATGAAAGTTAAAATATAAAAGGCTAATGAAAATGAAAAAAATGCACCTATCAATATTATCAAATTGCTTTTTCGCTTAAAATCGTACTTATTAGCAAATAAAACAAATGCAGAAAGAGTTCCTAACACTCCTGGTTCATCAAACATTGAATAAAAACGAAATGTATTTGCAGTAGCCATTGTGACAAATAACAAATAGTTATTCATGGGATAAACACTTCCTTTAAATTCAGAATTATCAATTTCTCCGAAAGAAGGAAACTCAAATACAAAAACATGGATCAACCATGCAGGCAATGATATACTTATTATACAAGCTAAAATTTTGGTAAATATATCCAATGCTTGTACTTTTTCAGATTCATCGAGTCCTAATGCTAAAAGAAAGCTCATGATAATGAGAACATTGCTCGCATGAAAGCCTACAAATAAAGGATGTATCAGAAAACATATACACAAAAAAATAAAAGCACTCCAATATTTCAGCAACATTGAAGCATTTACTATAGAAGATACTTTAATTCCAAATAGGACTATTAGCAAACAATAAGATATTGCTGTTCCTTTACCTCCCCACAATGGCCATATAGGATTTAAGCATAAAATAATGACTGCAACGATTAAAGATACAACACTATTTTTATTATACTTTACACGGAAAAAATTCAGCATTTTCTAAATGAGCATAAGCTAAACGAAATTCCTAACATCTCATACATTAGTTTTCCTCTTTTTTATAAGCTTCGAAGGGACTCCACCAACTATAGAATACTCAGGAAAATCCTTGGTCAGGACACAACCTAACGCTATAATAGTACCTTTATAAACATGACGTCCATTTGTAAAAGAAACATTTCTTCCAATCCAAACATCATCTTCTATTATGGTCTGTTTATGCTCTGAATGTCCTTGCAAAATCATAGGAATATTTGTAGCATCAAAAGCATGGTCAGCTTGAAGAATATAACAATTTGGTCCCATCATTACATTTTCACCTATGATTGTGTCATTAGGTATAGAGGAATTTATTCCTAATCCACTATTATCACCTATAATAATATTAACTCCAGATCCAAACCAAGCCTTACGTTCTATATTGACATTTTTTCCACATTTCCTGAAAATATGTTTGCAACAATTATAACGTAATCGCCTACAATATTTACCTATAATAGGTGTAGTAGAAGCTGGAAGATAATATAAGAAAGAATAATATAATGCTAAAAATATAATCTTCTTTGAAAAAGTCATCCTCATTCTCTATCGTTTTTTAATGAATCTAAAAGAAAACTCAAAGATTTTTTACGTAATATATTTAATTGACTAGTCACTTTATCATAATCTATATCATTTTCTGGCAAATTATCGTCAGATACAATACGATCTGTTAGTCCTAGCTGAGTCAGCACTTCTGATACACGTTCAATATTTCCTCCATTAACAGAAATAAAAGTTTTTCTAAAAACAAGAGAAAGGGCTGTTCCATGAAAAGAAACACAAACTACACACTCCGCATATTTTATCAAACTTAATAATTCTGGAACAGATGCATCTATTATTTTAGCTTTCTCATAAGTATTACGAGTACTCCGATTACATGGAGCAACAACTACAATTTCGGCATTCAAGATTGCAGCTTTTTTCTTTGCAATTTGCATTAAATTAGAATTTTTCCCAACAGCATAAACTAAAACATAAGGATACTCAACTATACGTTTAGGAGTTATGCTCTCTAAGATACAAGGATTAGCCATTAATGTCGGATCAAGTACCACAGTTGCCTCATATCCATGTTTATTGACAAATTCCTCAAGTCGCTTTTCACGTACCCCAATCCTATTAAAACAAGAAAGCCATTTTGAAACATCCAAAAAACAATGACTATCAAAAAGCTCTTTTACACCACTACTAATAGCATATCCTATTATCTCAGATTGTTTTGAACAATATTGCCCCCAATAGACCAAATCAGGACCATCGGTAAGAATTGGGTTCCATACCTGATCACTGCCAATAATAAAATAATTATAAGGAGCTGTCCTTAAATTGATTGCTGTATATCGCTTTGACAAAACAAGAAATTCTGTTCTAAATTTATTAAAATTAGTGGCACGATGTTTATAAGATGGGAAAAAACGTAATACTCGGAATACAAAAAGAAATGGATGATATAAAAACTCAGAAAAAGAAAACGGATGCATTCTACTTTCTATAAGGGGATTCCTATAATCTACAATTTCCACATCAAATCCAATGCGACGTAACGTTTCTTGCAAACAATAAGCCTGTAATACAGCACCATAATTATTTGCATTATGAAAAGTCAATATTCCTATACGCATAATTAGTTGTTATTTAATGAAATAATTTATCCACGCCCCTCAAAATATATTTTTTTGTAGTAGAGCGTTCCGAAGATGTTAATGCGATAAAAAAAGTAAATATTGATAATAATAATACTGCAACAATAGAAGTTACAAAAAAATGAATGACAGCATTAGGGATACATTTCCCAATGAAATAGACAAAAATAAAAGAAAGTAAACCAATCATAAGCAAAGGGAAAAAAACATTAGCCATATAATCAACCACTTTATATCCCATTAACTTTTCCAAAATAAAACTACGAATAATAATCGTCACTAACGAAAGTACTATTGACACAATCATTGTCACTTCTGGAGCACATCCCCAAAATAATAAAATATATGACATTGGTAAGTTTAAGATCATTAATCCACCTGTAATTATTTCAAATTTTTTTATACGTCCTGTAGCTAATGCAGCAGCAATGGCAGGTCCATTTACAGAATCAATAAGTGCATTTATAAGAACTAATTGTGTAAAAAGTACTGTATAATCAGGTATCTGATTTAACCATAAATTTAAAACAAACTCCATATTCATTAATATAGGGTAAGCCAATATAGCAACAAGAAGAAAACAAATCTTAGAACTACGTGATAATAAAATATACATCTGATTTAACTCATTTGCACCATATAACTTATAAATCTGAGGCTTTACTGCTACAAAAAAACTATTAGTTAAGCTATCAACCGCCACACTCACTTGGAAAGCAATAGCACGAGCACCATTTACTACGGGATTGAAAAAGGAGTTTAACAAAACATTTACACCTTGATTTCGTACAATAACGGAAACAGCACCTATTAAATGCCATCCTGAATAACTCGCTACTTCGCGTATTTTATCACTTTTCCATAAATAAGAATAATGACTTTCTGGATACTTACATTTACAATAAACATAATAAAACAAAGTTATACAGCTTGTTGACAAAAACAGTAATACTGCATACAATATAAGTCTATCTACATCACCAAGGCTTAAAAGGAAAACGATACCAAGCCTTAACAAAACTTCTATTATAGATATATAAGCATAAACAGACATCTGTTCATGAGAAATAATCAAAGCATTATAAGGAATGGAGAAACTAGAAACGATGAATGTTAAAATAGAAAATTGATAAGTCCAATTCATTGCAACAATCCTATCCTGTGGAATAACTAAACAGTTATTGACAAACCAAAGCCCAATAGTTTCTGCAAAAAATATAACTACTAAAATGAAATACAAATAAACTGTTAAATTCAAGCGAAATAAAATTGATATTCCCTCCTGATTTCCACGACCTATTTCATAAGAGAAATAGCGTTGACATGTAGAAGATAATGTACTATTTAAAAATGAGACCATAGCTACCACTCCCCCTACGACATTATATATACCAAAATCTTCAACTCCTAATACCCCCAATATAATGCGACTTGTATAAAGAGATACTACCATAATTAGCAGCATTCGAATATATAGCATCAATGTGTTCTTGGCAATACGCCGATTATCCTTCAATGCAGATGACATATTTACACTCAAAACAAATCCTTACTTTTTAAAGCTATTATTATATCCCTCCCTAAAAATATCCAACTCATACATCCCATCATTGTCACAAACAAAGCACTTATTAATATTAATATTTTACTAGGCCGAGAGGGAGCAATAGGTATTGTCGCCGGCTCGAGCACCGTATAAATAGGAGTAATTTCCTGTACCTTCGCCTCAGCCACTTGCAACTGCTGTGCAACACTTGTATATACTTGATAGGCAAGATTCATTTCATTCTCCAATCGTACTTGTTCAGCACGGTAACTCTGAAGAATAATATTTTTGTTAGTATCAGAGAACTTTGCATAATTCTCCTGTGCCGTCTCATATTCTTTCTTTTTACGTTCAAAAAGTTTCTTTTGGAACTCAAAATCCTGACGAGCTTTATTTGTACGGTAATCCGTAACATAGCTCTGCAAACGATACATTACACTATCTGTCAAACAGGCAGCAATACGAGCATCCTGCATCGTAACAGACAAAGTGGCAAGCCCCGTCTTCTTGTCAACAGAAACACTGATACTATTACTCAAAAGTTTTGCAATGGATGATTCTTTTACTGTCAAGTGAAAAGGGTCAAGCTTTGTAATTCTATCCTCATCCTTTTCATCCTTAAACAAAGAAGCCACCCATCCAAGAGCCTTGAAAGGAGCAGAAATTATCACACTCCACCAAGGAGAACGTTGATACTTGTCCAAATAACAATAAAGTGTAGTATCTATTATCCCCTCCAGGTCTTTCACTGGAATATTGAAAAGACCAGTAATAAAGGGAGTCGAACTCACAATATCGGGATACAAATCAGGATAGATAGCATCAGCACCAGAAGAAGTATTTATATTAAATCCTGCCATGGCAGCAAGAGAAGACAATCCTCCCCCACTTTTTCCATCCGACAACTCCGGAGCAATCGTAGCTGTAGCTGTATATTCTTTCGGAATACTGAAAGCAATCACCAGTCCCACAATCACTGCATAGCTGCAACACTTCAATATCCACCTGCGCTCTGCCCAGACCTTCAAGGCAAGCTCAAGCAAATCAATCTCCTCTTCCTGTGGATGTTTATTCTGCTGTCCGTCATTCATATCAGCATTCTTTCTTTTTATATCTTCCACTTGTTTCTTATTTAAAAGTATTAGCCAAAGTAGCCACCATCGCCGCAATCGTCGCAGTCATGGAGCTTATACCCATAATCTCGGAAAGTTGGAGACGCTTCCTCTCAGACTTCGTGGGAACCACAATCTCACAACCCGGCTGGATTAAATCACTGTCACTCTTCTTAGCACGGGCTACCGTACCGTTCAGATAAATAATGTATGCCTTCTTCTTTTTCGCATTCTCGCCATAGCCACCTGCCATATTGATATAATGTTTCAGTTTGGCACCTTTCTCCCAAGTTACTGTATTAGGATACATCACAGAACCGCTAATCTTCACCGTATTGACGTATTCAGGAATATAAACGATATCTCCCTCACGCAGGATAATGTCATAATCACTACCCGGATGTGACAGAGCCTTTTTCATGTCAACGCCTACCGTGTAAGTGTCGGAGATAGCAAGCTTGTTCACTGCAATGCTATCGGAACCTTCACCGCTCTGTGCCATGCGAAGCACATCCGTCTCACGCCGACGTTCCTCATCATTACGCTTGCGAATCAAACGTCCCCCCTTTATATATGCCGCCGGAGTAATTCCGCCTGCACGACCTATCACATCACTCAGACGTTCATTCTTCTTCAACAACGAATAGCTGCCGCTGAAAAGCACCTCACCCGCAAGCGTCACCATGCGCTGAACTTGGTAGGCAGGACTGCGACGAACCTGGACTACATCGAAAGGTTGCAGGCAGAAACTACCGGCACCCGTCAGAAGACCGTCCTTGATGTCAAAGGTGAATGTCTCCGCAAGCTTGCTGCTATAGGCAGTACTCTTGGGATCCTTGATGCGGCGCGTCACGCTCACACAGGTAGTGGCGGCAGCCTCGGTAAGACCTCCCGCCTGGACAATCATATCCTCTATCGTTAAGTTGTCGGAGTACAGGAAAGTACCGGGATTGAGCACCTCACCATAAATGGAGACCGTCTCGCTCTCCTTCAGGTCATGGATACCGGGAACATACAGATGGTCGTTCTTCTGAAGGGGTATATCAGAAACCGTACCGTTCATAATACCCTCCAGATCAACGGCAACCATTTCGTGCGTAAGATCTTCACGCTCACGGTCCAGAAGGACACGGGCAAGGAAAGCATCTCCCCGGAGTCCCTCAGCCTTCTTTATCAGCTGCTTCACCGTGTTCACCTCACCGTCCAACTGATAAAGCCCCGGACGATAGACGGCACCACTGACCTCAACCTTGTTCTCAAAACGGTCGAGTACGGCGTCAACCGTCATTAAGTCACCGTCGTCTAAACGGAATACGGAATAGTCCATCTCATCCACATTATATACTTGATGTTCACGTCCGCTTTTACGGATGATGCGTACAGCCTTCTTATAGGCATCTCCCATAAAGCCACCCGCATACTTCAGTAAGGAAGCAACCGTCTCGGCAGGCTTCATTTCATAATACATGGGACGTTTCACCTTGCCTACTATCTCGACCAACGACTGGTAGGGACTCACGATAATCACATCGCCCTCCTGCAGACGGACATCGTCATTCATCTTGCCCTGCATGATGAACTCATAGACGTCCAAATGCTCTATCGTCTCTCCGTTACGAACCAGACGGATGTCACGCAAGCTACCGATATTATTCACACCACCGGCACGGTACAAGGCATGGAAAACCGTGGAAAAGGCCGAAAGTGTATAAGTACCCGGCACCGTGACCTCACCCATGATATGGATCTGAATGGTACGTATATCGCCTAAAGTCAGACGGATCTGTGAATTGGGATCCCCCCCTCCGATACCGGAATAGATCTTGGACAGTTCCCGTTGCAGATAAGCGTTGGCTTCTTTAACAGTCATGCCGTTCAGATAAACGGGACCGAGGTCTTTCACCTGGATACTTCCCTCGGGACTAATGGTCTGGCGGATGGTATTCTCGGAAGCTCCCCAGATATCTATGATCACCTCGTCACCGGGCCCCAGCCGATAATTTGCCGGAGTAGCCAGATTCACACTAGGTTCAAAGGAGAGATTACGGTTCTGGAACAGATTATGACCGAAAATCTGTATGCCGGCAGCCTCAGGGGCGGACTGGCTTTCAAGTCTCTCATTAACAACCGCTTTCTGATCATCCAGTTCGGCAGCCTCGTAGGATTCTCCCACAGCAATCGAACGCTTGCGCATCTGTGAGGAAGCTTCGGAACCCGGGACAGCAACACCCGAGTTCTCATATTTATCCTTGATGCGGAGCACCTGTTCGCGGGTCACCCCACGGCGCAACAGTTCGGCAGTCATCTGCTTCTGAGATTTTCCGGCTGCCTGTGCTTGTTTCACATATTCAACCACTTGCTCGTCGGACATGCGCTGGGCATAGGCAGAACCGAAGAAAATGAAAAGACATAAAATCAGAAATAAGATTCGACGCATAGTTTAATGTTTGTTAGATTCTTATATGTCACACACTGAAAAAATCAAACTAATCCGGGAAGGTGGAACCAAAGGTGATTTATATTTATTACTTCGCGTAGTAATGAAAGAGTTAGTACCACGCTTCCCGGATATTCAATAGATATTGGGCATCTACTAAAGGGGGTATAACCCACTTTGAATTATATTTTTAATCAAATAATAAGTTATTTTACTATATTCATTGGCAGAAATGCCATATAATCCGTTTCTCTGGAGACTATTTTTCGTAATACAATGTGTGGAATCCTTTTCACTCATTACATGAATATATCACTTGTATGTTTAGTTCTATATGCCTTTAACTTTTCCCGTGTCTCCTGCATTCTCCACTCCATTTCTTTTTTTGCCTTTCGAGAAAACTTTCACCTGTTTTAGTCCTCAAGATATTCCCACGGATAGGGATTGTCAACTACATTCCGGAATTCCTCGACAGCTTCCTGCTGTTCGGCAGTGAGCGATGCGGAGTCCCAGGAAGAAATAATCTTTCGGGCTTCGTCGGCTAGGGGCTCATCGAACACTTCTCCATAACAGGCAGTAAGCAGACGGAGTTTCAACAGCGAGGCGGGAAGGGTATCAAGGAGATTCCAACAACGATTTAATATCTCCTGGAGGTGATCCTGCTTCTCGCCATGGTCAATGAACGATGCGTTATACCCCATCAAGAGAGCAAGACAGACGTTTGCTTGTTCTTCCGTAGTAGTACCTCGAACACTGGAACCATACAAAGCCGCAGTCAAGCGGTAAACCTCACCGTTGCGGCGGGAAAGGTCATCACTATAGATAGGACTACCGTCCATACCTAAATACATCAGTTCGTGCGCAGCACGCTGGAGATTAATTGCTTCTTCGAAAAGGGAGGAGGACATTTTTTGAATTATGAATTGTGAACTATGAGTTGTAAATTATGAATTATAATTCAGCCGATCACTTCTATAAGATCCGGATGGATAGTGGCCATGGCAAGAGCAATGACACCTTGTATCTCTATAACCACACGGCGGTCACGTGCCCCCTTTACTTTCAGAAAAATACCCTCCTGACCTGCAAAGTCACCACCCGTAATACGGACTCTAGTTCCCTTCGACAGATTCAACTCTTCGGGCTGGAAATAAAGCAAATGGTCGTTATAGGTTCCGGCAACGGCGATGAAGCGCTGCATCTCATGGTCGGGAATAATTATCTTCTGACCACTGCGGGTATCGGTTATATATTGCAAATAAGTAATTTGAGACTTAACACGCTGTACGTCGGAAGGACGTGCATGGACAAAAACCAGATTACGGATGACGGGAACCAAAGTACGGACTTTCTTACCCTTACGGATACTTACCTTATATTGCATGGGGACAAAACATCCGAGGCTCTCCTTCTCGAGAAGATGCACTGCATCAAGCTCTCTGCGGTATGTGGCACGCATGGCATGCCAGACTTCAACCTCGTTATCCGTTTCCATTTTCGTTGTTTTGTTCACAAAAGAGTGTTCCTCTGGGGCTTTGAACCCTTGGTATATAACTGGTATTCAATCATTTGCGAGCACCTTATGTAAAATACAGCAAGCATTGTGCCCTTCTTGCCAACAGTTTTTTTGCAGTTCGTCATTACCTTCTGGTAAGAGACTATAAACGAACGGATTACAAACAAAAAGCGTTTTTTAAACGTTCGTTTAATGGACGTCAAATTTCAGGAAATGAAATAGGGAATGAGTTAATAAAAGGGAATGGAAATTTTAAATATTAAATAAGATACTTAACATACTGAATTACTGTAAATTAAACTGATACACGATGGGTTTTCCAAAATATTTTTATTAAACATTTTGAGGATATAAAAAACAGTCTTATCTTTGCGTCCATTAAACGAACGTTTAAAAAACACTTCCAAGTCAAAGTCATTTCCATTTATATATCAACGCATTAACCCATCATAAAGATAAAACCCAGCTTTTTATCTCCATCCTTACTCCACAAAAACAAAAAACTTGATATACCTTTGCATTTATTTTACAAACTACAGTAATTTTAATTATTAACCCAAAAACATTAGAAAATGAAGGCAAAAAAGACACTCCAAAGTAAGGAAAAAAAACAAAAAGAGACACCCTTAAAACGGATGTAAAGCACGGCATATCAGCTCCGAAAGCAGGAGTAGGACGTCCCTCAAGCGGGGAGGTTATAGGAATACTGCCACAATATAGGAAAGAAGTCATTAAAGACATCATCCTATGGAAAAAATCAAGATACTTTATAGAAGAAAAGCCGACAAGCAACAAGGCATTGGCACAATGGGCATACTCACATTTCGACTTCAGAACGCCAGACTATAAAAGACTGTCAGAAAACACTATAATACAAGAGTTCGGTGAAGTGTGGCGGGAAATGAAGGTAGCAGGAGAGATATAGGGAATAAAACAAAAAAGGGCAGAAACCACGAAACTTATTGACAATAATTAAATATAAACAACTTAAGGAATAAACCACTTATCTTTGCCGCCACTTTGGTAAGGATGAAGCCACACCACCTACAGATGCCGCTTTCTCAATGAATGCGGCATCTTTTTTTATATACAAGCGTACCTCCTGCCAAACTAATACAATTATTAATTTTAAAGACAACAAGATGAGAAAGTCGACAAAGAACGCTTCACTTCACGAAGCACTGAGAAACCTATGGAAAATACGTATCATGCTGGAAAAGAACTACACGGAAACATGCGCCACATGGATGGCCCGACGAATAGAAAGCCTGATAGACCACATGCAATACGGACACGCACTCATAGCCTACCACAAGCAGGACGGGACATTCAGGCTGGCGAAAGCCACCTTACTGCCCTACAAGGCTGACTTCAGAAGAGATTATGACATCACAAGAGTGACAAGCACCATAGCCTTCTGGGACGTGGAACTGCAGGCATGGAAAACTTTCCAGCTGGAGAACTTCCTCGAATGGAGCCCCATATGCTAATCATTAACCATTAATCACTAATCATTAAACACTAAAAACAATGGCCATGATGTACGGGGGAATGCTATACTTCCCCCTCAAAGTAAATCTATTCGAAGAGATAGCAGTGGAACTGGTGGAAGCCAGGTTCGGACTGAAAGGCACAGCGGCGGTAATGAAACTGCTGTGCAAGATACACAAGGAAAACGGATATTACCTGAAATGGAACGCGGAGCAATGCACACTGTTCACAAACAAGGCGGGAAAGGACATCAACGAGCAGGAGATGCAGGGAATCGTGGACATCCTGGTGGAGAAAGCCTTTTTCGACCCCAAAACCTATAAGGAGCAAGGGGTACTGACCTCTACCGAGATACAGAAAATATGGCTGGAAGCCACCAAAAGAAGAAAAAGGGACCTCACCACCCTACCCTATCTGCAGGTAGAGACGGAGGAAGATAAACCGGACAAGGACAAGACTTGTACGCAAAAACGGGAAAATTGTACGCAGGATGCGGACATTTTCCCCGAAAATGCATGCAATTCCAAACAAAGCAAAGTAGAAGAAAGCAAAGCAAAAGAAAGTAAAGCACTTCCCCCTCTTACTCCCCCGGGGGAAAGCGGAGGAGCGCAGGGGAATCCTGATCTGGACATTCCCGGATATGCCTACAACAGGAATACGCACAACCTGGAATGCCTCATGCTGAATCTGGAAAAGCTCTACATCACCGACCGGGAGGAAATCAGGAAGATTCTGAAGTTATCGGACTACGGCAGGCTGGGAAACTACGTCTGGAAAATATTCAATGGGACGAACTGGAGCAAGGTGAACAGCAAGGGAGGGTACATCATCTCGGTACTGGCAAGAGAGAAGCGGAGTACGGGAAGCTGATTCCACAGGGCACAAGCTATCAATAACATGTCATGCAGGAAATCAATAACGTGTGATACAAAAAACAAATATCGTGCCGGCAGGAAATTAATTCCTTGCCGACACGATATGAATTTCTTCTTCGTCCTTAAAACTATACCTTATAATCATGCCGGTATTCAGCACAAAACCTCTGCAATTCAATAAAAAATGGCTGGAACACAGCAAACAGTTCCTCATCGTGCTCTTCAAGGTAACGAATAGCCTTGTCTACGGATATATCAATATGATGATATTCCACCATGATGTTCAAAGACTCTCTTATTCCGTTCAGAGTGGCGTATTTCCGCAAACGGTCGGTCAGGATAAAATGCCAGATGAAACGTTTGAACCGTACCGGAAGATAGCGGTAATTGATGAGGAGGGAAAGATAGAAAGTCCGGGTATACCTCCTCAAGGAAACCCCGGAGAACGACTCGAAACGGGAAGCCAGCAAATAATCGAAATAAATATCCAGCAATGCCCCCGAATACCGTCCGAATTCTGGTTGAAGCCTATGCACCACCTCGCAGACAGCCGGATGACGGTCGGTATAGTCGTCAATAGCGCGGTGAAGCTGAATACCCTTGGCTATATCCGGCGGATAATTCTTATAGGAGCTTCCCTTTACGGCATCGCCTACAAAATTGCCCAACTGTACTTTTCTGTTCGAACCGGAAAGGAATATATGTGCCAGATAGTTCATGACAAAAGATTTACCAGCTCCTTGCAAAGACGCTCCTTCACCTCCTCCATCGGCACCTCGTGTCCCAGCTCTTTCTGCAAAGAAGTGACACCCTTGTCTATGAATCCGCAGGGATTGATATAGCTGAAATAACGTAAATCGGTATTCACATTCAGTGCCAATCCATGCATGGTGACAAAATGGCTGCTGCGCACGCCGATGGCACAAATCTTACGGGCACGGGGAGTATCGCCCTCCAGCCATACGCCCGTTGCCTTCTCCAGACGTCCGGCCGCGATGCCAAACGAAGCACAAACACGGATTACCGCCTCTTCCAGCAGATGCACATATTCCTTCAACCCCAAAGAAAAGTCGTCAAGGTTCAGAATAGGATAGCAGACCAACTGTCCCGGACCATGATACGTAATGTCTCCGCCACGGTCAATATGATAGAGCGTAGCCCCTATCCTGCGCAGTTGTTCTTCTCCCAGCAGCATATTCCTTTCTTTTCCGCTACGCCCCAATGTATAGACATGGGGATGCTCGCAGAGCACAATATGATTGACATAGCACTCTCCTGTCTGCTTGGCATGTACAAGTGCGTCAAACCATTCCGTCTGCCGGCTCCATGCTCCGGCATAAGGAATCATGTTCCAATCTGATATTTCCAGTTTCATGCAAGCAAATATAGCACTTTTTTGAATTCACTCCCCGAATTTATCTTAAATATGTAGCATCTATTCATAAAAATACACCTTGATAATCTGATAATATCTCACGTACTTTGCAAACATTCTGATATAACTATTCACAAAAAGACAGACTTATGAAAAAAAGAATTCTAATAACGCTATTCGCAGCGTTACTGTTCAGCTTTTCCATATCTGCACAGATATTGAAGGGGCACGTATATGATGCAACGACCAATGAACCGCTTGCAGGGGCATCGGTCACCTACAAGCTGAAAGACACGCAAGGCGTAGTGACCGACATAAACGGTGCATACGAAGTACACCTGCCGGCGGGAGGTGTAGATTTGGTATTCAGCTACGTGGGATATGAGGATGTGCCAATGCCCATCGTCATCAGCAAAGGAGACATTATGCAGAAAGACGTGTACATGAAGGAAAGCACCAACCTGCTGGAAGATGTCGTGGTCTCGGCCGGACGGTTTGAACAGAAGCTGAGCGATGTGACGGTCTCCATGGATTTGATAAAGGCCAGTGACATTGCCCGCCAGGCTCCCACAGACATCACCTCGACACTGCAGACCATTCCGGGGGTGGATATCATCGACAAGCAACCCAGCATTCGAGGCGGTGGCGGCTGGACTTACAGCGTAGGTGCCCGCAGCCTGGTACTGGTAGACGGGATGAGCGTGCTCAGCCCCCAAAACGGAGTCATCAACTGGAACAGCGTACCTCTGGAAAATGTGCAGCAGGTAGAGGTCATCAAAGGAGCCTCCAGCGTGCTCTATGGTTCGTCGGTCCTGAACGGCATCATCAACATACGCACCGCACGGCCGGGACTGACCCCTCAGACCCGTTTCAGTGCCTATGTAGGAATCTATGACGACCCCGACAACAGCGATTACCAATGGAGTGACAAATCTTTCTGGAAAGAGGACAAATATCCGGTAAAGCCCTTGTTGCGCAACAGCCTTTTCAGCGGTGTACGCAATCCGCTCTACGAAGGTTTCGACCTCACCCACTCCCGCCGCATCGGTAACTTTGACGTCAGCGGCGGACTGAATCTCTTTACCGACGAGGGCTACCGCCAACAAGGTTACAACAAACGTTTCCACATCAACGGAAACCTCACCTACTATCAGCCGGATATGGGTATGAAACTGATGAACTACGGTTTCAACGTGGATTTCCTTTCCAACAAGTACGGGGATTTCTTCATCTGGCGCTCGCCCGGCGAGGCCTACCGCCCCTCTCCCTTTACTAATATGGGACGTGAGTCCAACAACTTCCGCATTGACCCTTTCTTCAACTTCACCAATCCTGAAAGAGGTACTTCACACAAAGTAAAGGGCCGTTTCTACTACAGTGCGGACAATGTGGTACGCCCTACACAATCCGCCTCCATTACGGATATTCTGGGCAACATGGGCACCGACGCACAAGTCATCCAGAACATTGCCAATGGAGACTACACAGCCCTCCAGCCACTGATGACCGGAGTTATCAAATGGCTGGGAAGCGACAAGCTGAGTGATTTGATGGACGGTGTCTTCGGCTCTCTGGACAACATATTCCCCAATGCCACCACTGCCGACTATTGCGACCTCATCTCTTGGGTAATGAGCAACGGCCTGCCGTCTGACATGGGAGGACTGCTTGAAGGGAAACTACCCAGCGACCTGGTTCCCTGGCTATCCGGTGTACTCAATCCGAAGCGCAATCAATCACCAACACGGACGGACAAGAATTACGACTATTATCTGGACTATCAGTTCAACAAGAAATGGGACGGCGGCGCACAAATCACCACGGGTCTGACTTACGAACATATCCGCACCTTCTCCGGCGAAACGGAAGAAGTACATCAAAGTGACAATGTTGCCGCCTATATGCAATACGACCAGCGCTTCTGGGACCGCCTCAGCGTATCGGCCGGTGTACGTGCCGAATACTACCGGATAGACAAGCACTACCGGGAAGCCGACACAAAGGTTTTCGGGAGCAAGATTCCTTTCCGCCCCGTGTTCCGTGCCGGGCTGAACTACCAGCTAGCCGATTACAGCTTCCTGCGTGCCAGCTTCGGCCAGGGTTACCGTAATCCCTCCATCACCGAGAAATACCTTCGCAAAGACATCGGAGGTGTAGGTGTATATCCCAACTACAACGTACAGCCGGAAAAAGGATTCAATGCCGAGCTGGGATTCAAGCAAGGGTACAAGGCAGGCAATTTACAAGGATTTGCAGATGTCGCCGCTTTCTATACCCAATACAAGGATATGGTGGAATTCCAGTTCGGCCTATTCAACAATGCGGACCTGAGCATGATAAACAGCGTTACAGACGCCATACAAATGCTGAAGAACGGCAAGGGTTTCGGCATCGGGGCACAGTTCCACAACGTGTCCAAAGCACAGATTTATGGAATGGAAATCAGCACCAACGGCATGTACACCTTCAACAAAAACGCCAAGCTGCTCTATAACCTGGGATATGTATATACCGAACCGAGGGATGCCGACTACAAGAAACGCAATGCCCTGGAGAACACCTATACCGACCCGCTTCAGATGAAGGAGAAAAGCAATGACGGCAAGTACTTGAAATATCGTCCGAAACACAGTTTCAAGGCCACGCTGGACTTTCAGTGGAAACGCATCAACATAGGTGCCAACGTAAACTGGAAAAGCAAGATACTTGCCGTGGACTATATTATGCTGGACGAACGCAGCAAAAGTGAACCTGACCTGCTGGACTACGTGCGCGGCATCCTCTTCGGCTCGTCCAACGGGGAAACCCTGGCATCCTATTGGAAAAAGCATAATACGGACTATGCCACAGTGGACATGCGCTTCGGGGTGAAAGCCACCAAGGAAGTAGCTTTCCAGTTCATGATAAACAACCTGCTGAACAAGGAGTACAGCTATCGTCCCATGGCAGTGGGCGCGCCACGTACTTTCGTCGTAAAGATGGACGTTACATTTTAAAAAAAGAACATTTCATTTTAAAAACAGAATGTCTTCCGTTACTTTTTCCCGGAAAAGAATTACCTTTGTGCGAACTCTAAACGACAAAGCGTATGGAATTTCCTCAAGTCGACCTGCCAGTAGACATGATTGCATGGACTGAAGTAACGGAAGACATTCTAAACATATACAAACAGTCGTGCCGCCTGAAAGCATGCATCTTTGCACTATGCATAGAAGGTTCCATCACGGTATCCATCAACTTGATGGATACGGAAATCAAGCAAGGGGATTTTATCACCCTGCTTCCCGGAACCATCATACAGTTTTACGAACAAAAGGAAAAAGTGTGCCTGGGATTCGTGGGGTTTTCTTCCCATTGCCTCAATGGAGTCAACCTCATCCAGTCTACATTGAGCTCCTTCTCCAACATACTGGAGTATCCGGTACTGGCTGTCAACCCTACCGTCGCCTCCTATTTCAAGGACTATTTTGCCTTATGGGCACGCATCACGACCGGTCCCTATCCTCCCGATACAAAAATGGCTCAAAGCACATTGAACTTGCTCCTCAGCGGCATAGACAGAATGTATTGCCACCGTCCGCAGATGCAAAAAGGGAACAAGAGCCGGAAAGAGGAAATATGCCGCGAACTGGTGCAGCTCGTCATCGAAAACTATACCCGCGAACGCCGCGCGCAATTCTATGCCGACAAACTGGGCATCTCCCTGCAACACCTCAGCACCACCGTGAGGCAGGTGACCGGCAGAAATGTATTGGACATCATCGCCCACGTCGTCATCGTAGACGTGAAAGCCAAGCTGAAATCAACCAACATGACCATTCAGGAGATTGCCTATTCCCTGAACTTCCCCAGTGCTTCCTTCTTTGGAAAATACTTCAAGAGGCACATGGGCATGAGTCCGCTGGAGTATAGGAACAGCTGAGAATACAGCCGTCAGAACCTGGAACTCAGACGAAGGCTGCTCAAAGCCACGGATACACAGGAAAGAGCCATGGCAGCACCTGCCAGCGCAGGACTCAGCAGGATGTCATAGACGGGATAGAGTACTCCGGCCGCGACAAAGATACCCACTGTATTATAGATGAAAGCCCAGAACAGATTCCGGTACATGAGGCTCACAGTCTGGCGAGACAACCGGAAAACTTTGGGCAACAGCAGCAGGTCTGAAGTCCTGAGAGTAATCATGGCGGTGTCCATCAACGTATCGGTCCCCTTTCCCATGGCAATGCTTACATCAGCACAGCTCAAGGCTTGCGCATCGTTCACGCCATCACCTACCATGGCGACCGTTTTACCCTGAAGCTGCAGCTTATGGATGAAATCCTCTTTGTCATCGGGCATAGCATCGGCCACAAAACGCATGATACCCAAACTGCCGGCCACGGAAGAAGCCGTACGCTCACCATCTCCCGTAAGCATGCATATCTCGATGTCCTGGGTACGCAGTTCCCGGATAGCTTCCATAGAAGTCACCCGCAACTGGTCCTTGATGGCAATAACGGCAAGTAAATCGTTCTCACGCCCAAAGTAGACAATACTGTTTCCGTCCGATTCATATTGCGTCAGCATATCGGCCAGGATATCCGACAAATTGGCCTGATAATCTTTCAGCAGTTTATGGCTTCCTACCCAATATTCCGCACCTTGATAGGCCACTCTGACACCTTTTCCGGCAATGCTTTCGAAACCGTCCAGATGGGCAGGGATAACCTGCTCTTCCCCTTCCAGGGCCGTAACGATAGCTTCCGCCAGAGGATGGTCCGAAGTAGACTCGGCAGCAAGCAGTACATCTTTATAATGATCCTCCTGCCCTTGCGCCCACAGCCAGCCTATTACCGTAGGATGCCCTTCTGTCAGGGTCCCGGTCTTATCGAATACCACCACATCCACATTGCGCATCTGCTCTAAAGCGGAAGTATCCCTGATCAGGATATGATTGCGGGCGGCTTTATTGAGGCCAGCCGCCAAAGCTACGGGAGTGGCCAGCCCTATCACACACGGACAAGCCACCACCAACACGGACAAAGCGGCAAACAGACCGTGTGACACTACACCTATGCCTCCGAAGAACACCCATATAAAAAAGGTCAGCAGGGAAACGATGAGAATGACCGGGACAAAAAAACCGGCGACGCGGTCGTCAATGCGTTGCTTCTCCGGCAGTACGCGGGCTGCGTTATGCTGCCAGCCTCCCAACCGGCGGATAGCCACCGACACAGTTCTCCGGGCACGTTCCTCCATAAACTCGCCAGTCAGGGAAAAGGCGATGATGACGGCGGCAACCCCATAATAGACATGCGGTTCCAGCCCGATGCCCAGCCAATAATCCGGAAAGAAAGTATTGAACACACTGAACAGAAAAGCCACAGAGGTGGTAAGTGCCACCAGACGGTCTATATTGTTGCGACCCGACCGGGTTCCCTTCCAGGCACCGGCATAAAAAGGAAAGCCGAAAAATAGCAGTACCGGAATTGCCAGTACCATCTGTATTTCACGGGTATAGGATATATGCACAAAGACTGTAGAAAACAGTATCAGCACGATGGCAAAAAGCCATGCGCCGACGACACGCAATTCCGTGCTGTGCATATCCAGCACGGGATGCGCCTTAGTAATTATATTGCTCATTCGATTTATTTTTTAGATGATTGTTGTTCCGCTTTAATAAAGCAACAACCGGAATGAGCAGTTTGTTCAATTACTTCTTATCGTCCTGCTTGGTTTCCTTGACAAACTCCGCTTCATAATGGAACTTTTGGAAACCTTTTTTCAACTTTTCCACATTGGTCTTGTCGGCATCATACGTGATGGTTACCGTCTTTGTCTTCAAGTCTGTGTGGAAGTCCTTCAGTCCCTTCTCAAAACGGATGTTATTGTTTATCTTCCTTACACAGTTCTCACACTTCATCTGTGCCACCTTGAACACGGCTGTACGGATGTCTTTTGCCATTGCGGCAGATGCCCAGAAGAGTACAACTGCCAAAGTCATTAAAAATCTTCTTGTTTTCATTGTTTCGCTATTGATTTAATAAATAATATTATATTCTCGGCAAGTTAAAACGGACACCTACATAGGCTTTTGCTCCATGCATCGGTCCCCACACCATCGTAGCATCAAAGTTGCTTCCCCAGGGATCGGAGGCATCGATGATAGGATTCTTCTGTTTGAAGTTTGCCAGATTCTCGCCACCGATGTATATAGACCAGCGACGGAAATAGCGCGTCACCTGTGCGCTCAACTGCTCGAAGCCGCCATAGCGCCTTTCCCACGACCAATTGCCGTCTGTCAGTTCGTATGGAGCCGGCATGCGCCCGCCACCGTTCAGTTGCAAAGTTACATCAAACTGCCACAATCCCAAAGGTGTCTGATAAGAAGCCGTCAGCAAACCTTTATATTTGCTGGTAAGGGGTTTCTCCATCAGCTCTCCGTTGTAATTCGTCTTGGCATCCGTCCAACGGTAAGCCGCGGTAAAGGTGAAACCCGGGAAGAACGGATAGCTTGCCTCCACCTGCACTACCTGCGAATAGGAACGGCCGTGAAGGTTGTAAAACAGAACGGCATGCGGGTCCGTATCCATGTCTACCACCACCTGCTTGCTGAAATCCGTGTAATAGTATTCCGCATTCAGGTTCAAGGTTTTGCCGAACAAGGGAATATAGGCGGAAGTGCTTGCGCCATAGTTCCAGGCCTCATCCTGGTCAAGACGTTTGGCGATGTCTATCCGACGGCTACTTGCCAGCAGGTAGTTATTCTCGGCCAGCACATGGTTCGTGCGGTATCCTTTTCCTGCCGAAAGACGGAAATGTACATACTCGTTGGGATTGTACTTCACATGGAAACGCGGGGTGACGAAATAGCCGTACTCGTTGCTATGGTCGCCGCGGATGCCACCCATCAGCACCAGTTTATCGTCCCAGTTGTAGGTGTACTGCACGTAGGCGCCGGGGACGGCTTCTTTGGTGAATTTCTTCGTCAAAGGCTGTGCGGCGTCATTGTCCAGGCGGTAGCGCTGGTCATAGGAGTCATAGTTGAAGCTCAGTCCGGCAGAAAGGCTTTGACGCTTGGTCAGTTCCGTCTCGAACAACAAGGAGGCATAAGCATTGTGCTGGTCTACGTCGTAGATTTTCCGTCCGTACAAGGCATCCTGCTTATGCAGGGAGCCGGAGAGGATCAATGCCAGGTTAGTGTTCTTCTCCTTGTTGAATATATAGGCGTTCTTGGTGAAAGCTTCGTAGCGGTCGGTGCCTATACTTATCTTATAAGGGTCTGTCAGAGGCATTTTGCCATGACCGACTTGTCCGCTGTTGCGGTCTTCCGTAAGCACTTTGATGCCTGCTTGGAAAACGTAGCGGTCGCCCATGTATGCCCAGCGGTTCCAGAGGTTGTACTGCTCCACGCGGGGGATGTCGGCAAAGCCGTCGTCGTTGCTGTCGTGAGCTTTGGTCTCATTCTCGTAATGTGCCAGCAAAGAGGTGCTCCAGCGTTTGGAGAGTTTCACCGTGGCATCGGCATTGGCTTCATAACGGTTGGTGCTGCTGGCAAAAAGGTTGGCCGAAAACCAGTCCGCTTCGGGCAACTGGGGTTTCTTGAATTCCACATTGATTTGTCCCGTGATGGCCTCATACCCGTTCTTCACGGACGAACTTCCTTTGCTTACCTGAATGCTCTGCATCCACGGCCCAGGGACATAGCCCAAGCCGTAGGGGGCGGCAGAGCCGCGGTAGTTGGGGACATTCTCCGTCATCATCTGCACATACGTACCGGACAAGCCCAGAAGCTTGATTTGCTTGGCACCGGTGGCGGCGTCAGAGTAAGTGACGTCCACCGAAGGATTGGTCACAAAACTTTCTCCCAGGTTACAGCAGGCGGCACGGTTCAGCTCGGCGCTGCTTATCATATCTTCGTTCATCACACTGTTGCGCAACTTCATGGTGCCCAACTTACGGCTGACCACATTCACCTCGCTCAGTTCCACCCCTTCGCGCAAGACAATGTCGAGCGTCTCATTGCGGTTACTGACGTGTATCGTATCATTCTCAAAACCGATAAAGCTGACTACAAGCATATGCTTGTCATTGGGTTTGGACAAGGAGAAGGTACCGTCTGCCGAAGTGGTGGTTCCTTGAGTGGTTCCCTGCCAGAAGAGGTTGGCACCCGCAATCGGGTCGCCCAAATTATCCTTTACCGTTCCCTTTACCTGCGCCTGCAAGGCGATGAAAGAGAACAGAAGGATGACTATCAAACTATATTTCATTTCTGTTTTATACTTAAAGAAGTGATTAAAAAACAAACAGTTCCCTCCGGACAATTCATGTCATTGCCCCGTATAAAACAACACTAAATGAGAAACGTGGAATAGAGCGCCAGATAATGACGCGAGCCGACGACATATGGCGGTGCCCCGAAATGCACTTCCGGAGTGCAGGCCACTTGCGGCAAGGAGTAATCAAACAGCGGCAGTTGCTCACAAAACAGTGTAAGGGATGGCACGAACGAAGCAGACTCGTGTGCATGTTTCACGAAATCCACCTTGTAGTAGACGGCTGTACAACCGGTATCCTTGCACGTTTTTTGTGAACCACGATGTGCATGATGGCATTTGGAACAGCCGGAGGTGCAACAACTTTGTGTCGTCTCGCATCCGGCACAGCAATACTGAACTACAGAAATCCCCACTCCGCTTATAATGATAAGAGAGGAAAAGAGTACAGCCAGTATGTAACGGAGTTCCTTCATAAGCGCTGCAAAGATAGAAAGTTTTAACCGTTTGCCGGAATTAATTTTTCCTTTTTTATGCCTGCAGTTCGTTAATAAGTTCTATATTTGTCGATAAAGTTTTTTGATTGATATGTTGATTTATAAACGAAACTCAATATGAAAAAGCAAACTGTCAGCCTACTTGTCCTTCTGCTTGCGGCAAGCGGCCTTTTCTTTTCCTGCGGTAACACCGTGAACAAAAACGCATACGCGTTGGAGTTCGACAGTATACAAGTAAACGAAACCGTACATCTCTTCGGAGACACAGCCAAGCCGGCCTGCAACCTCATCCTCAACGTTGCCTATGCCAGCCAGTCATCCGACGTAAGGCTGAAAGACAGTCTGAACACCTTCTTCCTATCTGCCTGCTTCGGCGACAAGTACATGGCGATGACACCCGAAGAAGCTGTCAAGAAATATACGGAGAAATATGTCGGCGACTACCGCAATGACCTGGAGCCGATGTACAAGAAAGACGAGGAGGACAAACAGGACGAGCAGAGCATAGGAGCCTGGTATTCCTATTATAAAGGAATCGAAAGCCATGTGCAGTTGTGCAATACCTTAATACTGACCTACCGTATAGATTACAACGAATATACCGGCGGCGCACACGGCATCTATATGTCCACCTTCCTCAACCTCGACCTAAAGACCCTAAGCCCCATCCACCTAGGCGACCTCTTTGAAGGCGACTATAAGGAAGCGCTGACCGACTTGCTTTGGAAACAGCTGATGGCAGACAACAACGTCAGCACCCGCCAAGAGCTGGAGGACATGGGCTACGCCACCACCGGTGACCTGGAGCCTATCGAGAATTTCTATCTGGACCCAACGGGAATCACCTTCTATTATAATGTATATGAAATTGCCCCATACGTAATGGGAGCAACCAAAATCACGTTGTCTTATGAGGACATAACCCATCTGATGAACAGCGAATTCGTCACCTTGAGCAATACGATAAAAGCAGGCGACCAATAGGAACCGTAATCAATTGTCTATCAACATAAAATTCACAATGGATTTAATACTCAAATATTTCCCGGACCTGACGGAAGAACAGAAACGGCAGTTTGCCGCCCTCTACGACCTCTACATGGACTGGAACTCTAAGATTAATGTCATTTCACGCAAAGATATAGAGAACTTGTACGAACACCATGTGCTGCATTCTCTGGGCATAGCCAAGGTAATCAGGTTCAGACCGGGGACACAGATTATGGACCTCGGCACGGGAGGAGGCTTTCCGGGAATCCCGCTGGCCATCCTTTTCCCCGAAGTACAATTCCATCTGGTGGACAGCATCGGAAAGAAAGTACGCGTAGCCTCCGAAATAGCCAACAGCATCGGGCTGAAAAACGTCACCTTCCGCCATGCCCGCGCAGAAGAGGAAAAAGGGAAGTTCGACTTTGTGGTGAGCCGTGCCGTGATGCCACTGACAGACCTACTGAAGATTATCCGCAAGAACATCTCCTCCAAACAGCAGAATGCATTGCCCAACGGACTGATTTGCCTCAAGGGGGGCGAATTGGGAAACGAAACCATGCCCGTCAAGAACAAGACCACGTTGTGGGACCTGAAGGAGTTCTTTGAAGAGGAGTTCTTCGAGACAAAAAAAGTAGTGTACGTAGGGTGTTGAGAGATAGTTGAGGTTTAGAAATCTAAATACATAATATGAAAATAAAGAGATTCGAATTTAATATGTTCCCGGAGAACTGTTATGTGCTTTGGGACGAAACCAATGAAGCGGTCGTCATTGACCCGGGCTGCTTTTATGAGGAAGAAAAGCAGGCCTTGAAAAACTTCATTACCAAGAATGGGCTGAATGTGAAACATCTGCTGAATACCCATCTGCATCTGGACCATATCTTCGGCAATCCTTTCATGCTGAAAGAGTTCGGTCTGAAGGCCGAAGCCAACCAGGCCGATGAGTTCTGGATTGACGAAGCGCCGAAACAAAGCCGCATGTTCGGCTTCCAGCTGCAGGAAGCCCCCGTGCCCCTGGGCACTTATCTGCACGACGGAGACATCATCACCTTCGGCAATACGAAACTGGAAGCCATCCATGTACCGGGACACTCGCCGGGCAGTCTGGTGTATTATTGCGCGGCAGACCACTGCATGTTCTCGGGGGATGTGTTGTTTCAAGGCAGCATCGGCCGTGCCGACCTCACCGGTGGCAACTTCGACGAACTGATAGAACATATTTGCAGCCGTCTGTTCATCCTGCCCAACGACACGATTGTCTATCCCGGACACGGAGCGCCGACTACCATAGGAATAGAGAAAGCGGAGAATCCGTTCTTTCGGTAAATATACAGCAAACTTTTAAATCATTACAGCCATGAAAAACGACCTATTGGCCTACCGCCACATCGGCATCAGCGAAAAAGACGAGGAGAAGATGCTCCAAAAAATAGGAGTGAAAAGCCTGGACGAGCTGATTGATAAAACCATTCCTGCCAACATCCGCTTGAAAGAACCGCTGGCTCTGCCCAAGACAATGACAGAGTATGAATTCGGACAACATATTGCAGGGCTGGCTGCCAAAAACAAACTTTACACAACCTATATCGGTATGGGATGGTACAACACCATCACTCCTGCCGTTATCCAACGGAATGTATTCGAGAACCCCGTTTGGTACACTTCCTATACCCCCTATCAGACCGAAGTCTCACAAGGACGCCTGGAAGCCTTGATGAACTTCCAGACTGCCGTATGCGACCTCACCGGCATGCCCCTTGCCAACTGCTCCCTGCTGGACGAAGCGACTGCCGCAGCCGAAGCCGTGACGATGATGTATGCCCTGCGTCCGCGCGACATGCAGAAATCGGGTGCCAACGTGGTATTTGTTGACGAAGCCGTCTTCCCGCAGACGCTGGCAGTAATGACTACCCGTGCCATTCCGCAAGGTATCGAGCTGCGTATAGGAAAATACCATGAAATGGAATTCACACCGGACATCTTCGCCTGCGTACTGCAATATCCCAACGCCGCCGGCAACGTGGAAGATTATCGCGCCTTCGTGGAAAAAGCCCATGCAGCCAACTGCAAAGTGGCCGTTGCCGCCGACATTCTGAGCCTTGCCCTGCTCACCCCTCCGGGAGAATGGGGGGCCGACATCGTCTTCGGAACCACACAACGGCTCGGTATACCGATGTTCTACGGCGGACCGTCGGCAGCCTACTTTGCCACCCGCGACGAGTACAAGCGCAATATGCCGGGACGCATCATTGGCTGGTCGAAAGACAAATACGGCAAGCTGTGCTACCGCATGGCGCTGCAAACCCGCGAGCAGCACATCAAGCGTGAAAAGGCGACTTCCAACATCTGTACCGCACAAGCACTGCTTGCCACGATGGCTGGCTTCTATGCCGTATATCACGGTCCGGAAGGTATCCGCACCATTGCAGAACGCATCCACAGCATTGCCGTATTTCTGGAAGAAAGTATCAACAGACTGGGATACAAGCAGGTCAATGTACAATATTTCGACACGCTCCGCTTTGCACTGCCCGACACCATTTCGGCACAGCAAATACGTACCATCGCCTTGAGCAAGGAAGTGAACCTGCGTTATTTCAAGAATGGGGACGTAGGTATGAGCATCGATGAGACTACGGACATCATTGCCGTCAACGTACTGCTCTCCATCTTTGCCATTGCCGCCGGAAGGGATTGGGAAAAGGTAAGCGACGTACCCATGGCAAGCAGCATCAGCGCGGAGATGAAACGCCAAAGCACCTATCTGACACATGAAGTATTCAACAAATACCATACGGAAACGGAGATGATGCGCTACATCAAGCGTCTCGACCGCAAGGACATCTCACTGGCACACTCCATGATTTCCCTCGGCTCGTGCACCATGAAGCTGAACGCTGCCGCAGAGATGCTGCCGCTCAGCCGTCCGGAATTCATGAACATGCATCCCCTGGTGCCCGAAGACCAGGCCGAAGGTTACCGCGAACTGATAAGCAACCTCAGTGAAGAACTGAAGATAATTACCGGCTTTGCCGGCGTCAGCCTGCAACCCAACTCCGGTGCGGCAGGCGAATATGCAGGACTCCGCGTCATCCGCGCCTATCTGGAAAGTATAGGACAAGGGCACCGCAATAAAATACTGATACCTGCATCCGCACACGGCACCAACCCGGCATCCGCCATCCAGGCAGGCTTTACCACCGTGACCTGCGCCTGCGACGCACAAGGCAACGTGGATATGGCCGACCTGCGCGCCAAAGCGGAAGAAAACAAGGCGGACCTCGCCGCCCTGATGATCACCTACCCTTCCACACACGGTATCTTTGAAACGGAAATTGTGGAAATCTGCCACATCATACACGCCTGCGGTGCGCAGGTATATATGGACGGTGCCAATATGAATGCCCAAGTAGGCTTGACGAATCCCGGCTTTATCGGTGCGGATGTCTGCCATTTGAATCTGCACAAAACGTTCGCCTCTCCTCACGGTGGCGGCGGACCGGGCGTAGGTCCCATCTGCGTGGCAGAGCATCTGGTTCCGTTCCTTCCGGGACACAAATTGTTCGGCAATGCCGCCAACCAGGTGTCCGGAGCTCCTTTCGGCAGTGCAGGTATCCTCCCCATTACTTACGGCTATATCCGCATGATGGGAACAGAAGGGCTGACACGGGCCACAAAGATAGCCATCCTCAGCGCCAACTACCTGGCAGCCTGCCTCAAGGATACATACGGCATTGTTTATCGCGGTGCTACCGGCTTCGTGGGACACGAAATGATATTGGAATGCCGTAAGGTGCACGAAGAGACGGGCATCAGCGAAAACGACATCGCCAAGCGCCTGATGGATTATGGATATCATGCCCCTACCCTCTCCTTCCCGGTACACGGCACACTGATGATTGAACCGACGGAGAGCGAAAGCCTTGCCGAACTCGACAACTTTGTCCACGTGATGCTGACCATCTGGGACGAGATTCAAGAGGTGAAGAACGGCGAAGTCGACAAGACGGACAACGTGCTGGTGAATGCCCCACATCCCGAATACGAAGTGGTAGCCGACACGTGGGAGCACAGCTATACCCGCCAAAAGGCAGCCTACCCGATAGAAAGCGTGCGCGAAAACAAGTTCTGGGTGAACGTGGCACGTGTAGACAACACGTTGGGAGACCGTAAACTGTTGCCCACATGCTATGGATGCTTCGACTGATGAAAAGAAAGCGTAACGGACTATTTTATAGTAAAAAAGAAGAAACCATCAATTCCATCTCCCATGGCATCGGCATTGCCATGGGAGTAATTGTAAGTACACTATTCCTGATAAAATGCTACCAGGCGCAGAATCTTTGGGCAGCATGCGGCGTATGGCTCTATCTGTTCGGCATGGGAGGCTCCTATCTTGCCTCCACACTCTACCACTCCCTGAAACATCATAATCCGTGGAAACGACGCTTGCGGCATTGGGACCATGCAGCCATCTATTGGCACATTGCAGGCAGTTATTCCCCCATCATACTCATTGCATTGAGAGAGGACGGCGGTTGGGGCTGGGGACTTTTCGGCTTCGTCTGGCTATGCGCCATCATCGGTACTGTTGTCAGCTTCCGCAAGATGGAGGAGCACAGTTACGTGGAAACAGTATGCTACATCCTGATGGGGCTGTCCGTACTGGTAGTATTCAAGCAGCTTTTCGCCCTCTCCCCCACAGCCTGCTACTGGATTATTGCCGAGGGGGTATGCTACATCACGGGAGCCGCCTTCTACTCCTTGCGCAAAGCACGGTACATGCATTCGGTTTTCCATTTCTTTGTATTGGGCGGTTCAGCCTGCCACATGGTGGCTGTATGGGACATACTGGTGAAGATGCTGTAAGCAAACGGCAAGCGCACAACCGCTAAAAGAAGTTAATAAGTATCTCTTTCCCTTGCTTTTCTCCATAACTTACCCTACGTTTGCAGTGTTGTACATCAGTGCAACACTAATAAAATTATGATAACGATAGAGAATACGAGCTACGGTTACAAGTCCAATCCACTTATTTTCAACAACATATCTTTGGAAATAGGAAACGGTATATATGGACTTCTGGGAGAAAACGGCGTAGGCAAAACGACGCTGATGCATCTCATCTGCGGACTACTCTTCCCCAAAAACGGAAAGTGCAGCATAGACGGAAGAAACACGGCAGAGAGACAGTCCGAAGGGTTGGCCCGTTACTTCTTCCTGCCCGAAGAGTTGCAGATGCCTACCGAAAGCATCGCCAGCTTCGCTGCACGCCATTCCGTATTCTATCCACATTTCAATCAGGAAGAATTCAAGCTGAACCTGGAAGAGCTGAAAATCAACCGGAAACAAAAACTCTCTTCCGTCTCCTACGGACAACAGAAGAAGGCAATGCTGGCATACGCCTTTGCCCTGCATACTCCATACATCCTGCTCGACGAACCGACAAACGGGCTGGACATCACCTCCCGCCAAGCCTTGAAACGTATCATCAGCCGCAGCATGGACGATGAAAGCACGCTGCTCATCTCCACCCATCAGGCGCACGACTTCGAGAATCTGCTGGACCATCTCGTCATCCTTGGCAAAGGCGAAATATTACTGAACCGTTCGCTGGACGAAATCAGTAACCGGCTTCTCTTTGCCCGTACGGACATCCTGCCGGCAGAAAGCATCTACAGCGAACAAGACTTGTCGGGCCATTTCTCCATTCTCCCCAACGAGGACGGAGAAGAGAACACACCGGACATCGAACTGCTGTATAAAGCGGTGTTGCAACAACCGGAAAAGATACAGAGCATGTTTCAATGAAAATCCATCATACAAACAGAACTATGAACGCAACTTTTAATCTGAAACGCTTCCTGCTACTGGAACAATATAAAAGGAATGAGACCGGCAGGCACCTGCTTTGGTCGGCAGCCGTCGTATCGTTCATCTGCATCCTGTGCATCCTCCACGACATAAACCGCGGTGGAAGTTACTACGGCAAACATACCTCTGCCACCGAATTCTCCCGCTACGTACTATGGTTTATCCTCATGGCCCCCTGCCTGCTGGAAACAAATTTCAGCAAACACAGCTCCACTCTCGATATACTGCTGCCGGCATCGGCATTCGAGAAGTTCCTGCATATCTGGATAAAATACCTGCTGCTGCTTCCCCTATTCTGCAGTCTGCTGATAGCCTGCCTCAAAGGTCTGCTGTCCTTAAGCGGCAGCGAGTTCCTGCAGTATTTTGCAACGCACATCACGATGTTCCGGATACACAACACCCAGATACTGACCTATGTAATCCTGCATGCTTCCGCCTTCATCGGATACTTCGCCTTCAGCCGGCAAGTCCTGCTGAAAAGTTTCACCATCTTTGTAGGCTCCATTGCCGTCTGCATAGGAATTGTAACTTTTGTGGCCTCCCTCATGCCCGAAGCCAGAGCGGACGGATACTGGATGGATAACATTGCCACATGGCCCCACACCAACTATCCGCTGTCGGCCGGTGCACAAGCCATCGTGACTTTCTGCAATTATGCGGCTCCTATCAGTGTGCTGCTCGGTTCATGGGCATCGAGCTACTTCCTGCTCAAAGAAAAACAACTGTAGCCTATGGACTTCAAGACCAACAAGCCGATATACCAGCAGATTGTAGACTTCTGTTTCAGCAAGATTCTCACCCGCGAATGGCGGGCGGAAGAGCGGGTGGTATCCGTGAGGGAGCTCTCCACACAACTGGCAGTGAACTCGCGCACCGTGTTGAAGGCCTATGAATACCTCCAGACGGAGGACATCATCTACCCGGAACGGGGAATGGGGTTCTACCTCTCCAAAGATGCGGTGAAGAAAGTGATGCGAATACAGAAGAAAGAGTTTTTTGAAAACCAGCTTGCCGACATGTTCCGCAGCATGGAGCTGCTCAGCATCAGTATAGAAGAAATAACAGAACGATATAACAAACTTAAAAAAGACGGTTCATGAAGAGATACGCAAAGACTGCATTATGGATTACCTTCGGACTCCTCTTCGGACTTACGATTGTCAAAGTTTCGACACTGATGTACGAGATTTATTCCTTCATGCATTCCTGACTTTCATCGGACAGACGAGGAAAGTATAAACAACTGACATACAAGCCTCAACATCTTTCCTTAACGGAAGGAGTGGCTTTTGCATCCCTATCCAACAGTAACAGACTAATACAAACGATTATGAAAACCAAACTTTTTTTACTATTGCTTGCCCTCTCCGTACTCCGTACGCAGGCACAGAGCCTCTCCATCAAAGGACGCGTCACGGACACTTCGCAAGAGGCAATTATAGCCGCCAATGTGTCATTATGGACCATAGACTCTACTTTGGTGACCGGAGTAACCTCGGATGCACAAGGCAAGTTCACCCTCCATAAAATCAAGGCAGGCGATTACCGCCTTTCCATCTCCTTCATCGGCCTCCAAAGTGAAAACATACTGCTGAAACTGAATAAAAGCCTCGACCTGGGCGATGTACAGTTGCAGGAAGATGCCGTAAGCCTCGGTGAAGTGACGGTATCCGCCAGCAATGTGCTGCAGCGGGTAGACCGGCAAATTATCCTGCCTTCCGAAAGCCAGCTGAAACGCTCGTTCGGTGCCTACGACCTGCTGAACAATCTCGGCATTGCCCGTCTGCAAGTGGACAATCTGAGCAACAGCATGAGCGTCAGCGGTGGTGGGTCCGTACAAACCCGTATCAACGGCATTAAAGTGACAGACAAGGAGATAGCGGCCGTCAGAGCCAAAGACGTACTGCGTGTGGAGTTCATCGAAGACCCCGGCAAGCAGTACGGAGACGACGAGCTGGGCGCCGTAGTCAACATTATCCTGCGCCGCCGCGAAACGGGCGGTGTTGTGAACTTCCAACTCTCCGATTCGCCCCACACCCTATGGGGAGAGAATTTCCTGAGCGCGAAGTTCAATTACAAGAACTCCGAATGGGGCATCGACTACTTCAACAAGAACGGCAAGTATCACAGCCGCCTCGAATCCCATGAAACCTTCTATCTGGGCGACCGTACCATCGACCGCATCAAGGAAGGCATCGAAGACGAGTCTCCCTCCCTGAGCTTCATCAACAACCTGAATCTGACGTACAATCTGACGAAAGCGGACAAATATGTATTCAATGCCATTTTCCGTAACAACCTCAGCAATGCCCCCTACCAGAATGAGCTGAACAAGATGTGGGCAGTGGGCAGCACGGAGTCCATCTATTCGTACGTCAACAACCACACATCCAGCTACTCTCCGGCGCTCGACCTTTACTTCCAGCATACCCTGCCCCATCAGCAGAGCATCCAGGTGAATGTAACGGGAACGCTCATCCATACCAAGAACAACCGGAAATACAAGGAGTACAAGGACGAGAACGCACCGCTGGCAGACATCCAGACATTAGTGGACGGCGACAAGCGCTCCGTCATCGGCGAAGCCATCTATGAAAAGAACTTCAAGGAGGTGAAGCTGAGCGGCGGTGCCCGCCACTATCAGATGCGGACAGAGAATGAGTATAAAGGTTCCAACCCTACCACTTCGAAGATGGACCAGTCGCAGACATCCGCTTTCTTCGAGGTGCAGGGCAAGGTAAAGGACTTCAGCTATGCGGGCAGCGTAGGCATGACGCGCGCCTGGTTCAAGGAGAGTGAGGAAGACCATGCCTACTATACCTTCACGCCCACCGTGCGGTTGAGCTATAATCTGAAGAAGGCGGGATTCCTGCGCTACCGGTTCAACATCAGTCCTGCCATACCGTCACTCGGTTCGCTGACGGATGTGGAGCAGGCGATGGATACGATACAGATAGTCCGCGGCAACCCGTTGCTGAAAACGTATCAACAGTTCACGAACTCCTTGTCTTACAGCTATTCGAAGAAGCAGTTCAATGCCAATCTGAGCGTGCGCCACCAGTATTATGACAATCCCATCATGGAAAGCATCTTCGTGGAGGACGGCAAACTGATACTGAAGGATGAAAACCAGCGGTCGTTCCAAAGCCTGAATACGGAACTGATGGCCGGCATAAATGGCGCTACACTGTTCGGACTGAAAGATTTCCTGACGCTTTATGCTTCGGGAGGATATACGCGCAGTTGGTCGGAAGGCCTGAACTATAGCCATATGTACGATGAATTCTATTACAGCGTGATGGCGCAAGTGCAATATAAAGGCCTCTCGCTGCTCGGGCAGTTCCGGAAAGTGCAGAACAATTTCTTCGGCGAAACCATTAAAAAGAACGAAAACCAGACGGCATTCATGGCAATGTACACCCGGCAGAACCTTCAGGCGGGAATCGGTATTATGTTTCCCTTCACCAATAATTATAAAGTGGGAAAAGAAAGAATCAGCAAAGTGGCTCCTTTCCGTTCCGAGACATTCGTCAGGGAGACGGGACAGATGGTCGTGCTGCGCGTGGGTTATACATTCGAGTTCGGACGCAAGCACAAGGCAGGCAACAAGGGGCTGAACAACAGTGATACGGACAGCGGCATCATCAATATGCAGCGATAACCCATTTCCTCTGTGAAGAGGAAGCCCAACGGAGAGTGGCGGAATTATACGTTATTTTGCTTCATGTATGATTAATTACCTGACCGCCACCTCTCCTGCGGGTATCTCTGTTTAGCGGATGATGGTCACCGTACCTTCCTTCACCTTTTTCTCCTTCACCGGAGCATCGGCGGGAGCATATCCCAGGGCTGCGCAGCCATATACCTTATGGCTCTCGGGTACACCCAGCTTTGTCAAGAAAGCGCGGACATCGGGGTCGTCGCAGGTCTGCCCCAACTGGTTAATCCAGCAGGAACCGATGCCGAGGGACTTGGCTGCAAGGAAAATGTTCTCCAAGGTGCAAGCGCAATCCATAGCAGCCCACCATTGGGTAGGCTCGTTGGAGACAATGACCAGCGTGGGGGCATGATAGTAGCAGCAATAAGTCTGGCTATGTCCACGTTCCCGTGTATGAGGGTCGTCACTCTTGGCAAAGGCGCCTTTGATTTTATCATTCAACTCTTTCAGTACTTCCTTATTCTGAATGGCAGTGAAGTGCCACGTCTCCAAATGCATACCGTTGGGGGCATAAGTAGCCGCCTCAAGGATAAGATTCAAATCTTCTGCGGAAACCTGCTGTTCCATATAGGCACGGACGCTACGGCGTGCCTTGATAGTTTGTAATGTCTCGTTCATTTGTTTAATTGAGAATTGATAGTTGATTATTGATAATGCAAATCGGTGCGTATTCAGTAGGGCTGTTTCATCGTTTCACCAGTCCAATCTTCACATTCAGCTTGAAGTACCAGACGCCGTTCTCGCGCTCCAAGAAGCCGTATTTATCTTTCTCTACGGCACCTTTCTCCAAACGCGTGTTCTGATAAAGGAAGTCTGCAAAGACCTGCGGACGGGATTTGTGGTAGCAGAGTATCTGCCCGTTGCCGTCCGTCAGGAAGATGCCTTCGACGGCAGAGTCCGTACCGTTATAAATTTTGGCAGGGCGCATGCCGAGGGCAAGCGCCAGCAAGAACTGCTTCATCTTGAACTCGTAGAAGCGGTGCTTGTTTATCAACTCGTCCTTTATCTTCAGCGGATTCATCTCCTTGATGCGCTCCGTCAATTCGCTGATGCGGGTGATGCCGTCCAAGTGCATCAAGCGTACCATCTCGGCAAGCATGCGGGGGAAGTGGAGGTCTATCATCAGCAAGTTGCAGCGGAACACGCGGTCGGCAACGTCGGCATACTTCAGCACGCCGCCCAGTCGCTCAATCATCATCATGCGTTCTGCTACTTCCGTAGAAGATTCCGGCAGGGCATTCACCTTGTTCACCGTGGGCACGGCAAACTTGACACCGCTTTGCTCCAGCTTCAGATTCGCCGTGCGCCCTCCGTCCAGCAACGGATTCATCGGGGTAAGGCGACAACGGACATTGAAGCCCGTTAGCGGAGCTTCGGGATGCCAGAAAGCTACGGAGAAATCGGTACGGTCCTCCGTCTTTGCTTCCAGGTCGAAGATATTGACAGCATCCAGGAAAGCTTCCAAGCCTTCAGTCACTTCCACTTCCTCGCCCGAAACGTTCTTCAACAGATGCAGAACCAACTCTGCCGCATCACCAAAGTCTTCGCGGGGGAAACGCAGTTCCTCCTTCTCGCCCGGAACAAACGAACCGTCCTTCCCGGTAGTTCCGCTGACAACGCGCACTTCCTGCGCTTCGATATAGTAACGGCGCGTACCGTCATGCTCTTCCCTCTGTATCAAGGCAACGGGCCAGCGCAGGGTTTCGTCTTTTTCAGCTTTCGGTGTGCCCAATGACACGGCTCCATCCGCCAGCAGGCGAAAGAAGGTGTAGAGCTCACCCAGTTCTCTTTTTGTTGCACTAAATGCCATAAACTTTCTTTTGTTTAAAGGGGGGAGTCAGCCTTTCATAAGGAGTGGTGCCGTTTCCGCAAAGAAAACAGTCTGTTCCTCATAGGAAAACAACTTGTTCCGTTAAAGGAAACGAACAACTTCCCTATTAAAAGGGGCTCTTATCCCATTTGTTGTATTATTCAAACCTTAATGTTTCTACTTTCTCCAACCGTGCCCGCAACTTCGGCATCATGGACTGACGGATGCGGAGCGTCATACGGCAGTCCATATCATACGACTGTTCCAGAATTTCCGGCTCCTCCTCCTTCACCACCCGCATCACATCGTTCATGAAGGGGTATTCGAAGAGGAAAGTCACCGCCTCATCTACCGTCTTTTCAATGATGGTGGCAGCGGCAATGGCTTCGGCGGCAGCAGCCTTATAAGCTACAATCAGTCCACTCGTACCCAACTTGATACCGCCGAAGTAGCGCACTACGATGACGAGAATATCCGTCAGTTCGTTGGAATTGATTTGTCCCAGAATCGGCTTGCCTGCCGTACCCGATGGCTCGCCGTTGTCGTTGGCACGGAAGTCCTTCCGCTCATGGCCCAACATGTAGGCATAGCACACGTGGCGGGCGTCGTAGTATTTCTTCTGGTAAGTTTCCAGATGCGCCTTCACCTCCTCTACTGTACGCACCGGCAGGGCAATAGCAATGAACTTGCTGCGCTTTTCAGTGTAAATGCCCTCGGAAGGGGCAACGATGGTTTTATACGTATCTTCGCTCATGCTGCAAAGATAATGCAAACCGAAGAGAGAACTTTCATGCTTGCATGAAAAAGAAATGAAATTTTGTATATACCTTTGTAATTGTACAACTTGTCATCCGAAGCATGACGAAATTATAAAAGACCGCATTTATGAAAAAGATAGTGATTGCCCTTGATTCCTTTAAAGGATGTCTCACCTCGGCAGAAGCCGGAGAAGCTGCCGCCCAAGGGGTACATGCCGCATGTCCCGAATGCCGGACCATCGTGCTCCCTGTGGCCGACGGTGGAGAAGGCATGCTCGACGTCCTGCTTGCAGCCAGTAACGGAAAACGTATCACCGTCCGTGCCCACGACCCGTTGATGCAACCGTGCGATGCCAGTTACGGCATCTCCGGAGACGGCAATACCGCATTCATAGAGATGGCCGCCATCAGCGGACTGCCTCTGGTTCCTGCCGACAAAAGGAATCCGATGAAAACCACCACCTTCGGAACGGGCGAACTGATACGCGATGCCCTGGAACGGGGATGCCTCCGTTTCGTCATCGGACTTGGAGGGAGCGCCACGAACGATGCCGGTCTGGGAATGCTGCAAGCATTGGGATTCCGTTTCTTCGATAAAGAAGGACACGAAGTGGGAAGCATGAAAAAAGGCATCGCCCTATGCGGTGCCCTTCTATCGGCAATCAGCTCCATAGACAGCTCTTCTGCCCATCCCGCACTGAAAAAGGCATGTTTCACGGCGGCGTGTGATGTACGCAATCCTTTCTTCGGTCCCAATGGAGCAGCCCACGTATTCGCTCCCCAAAAAGGAGCAGACGCGGATATGGTGAAGGAACTGGATGTTGCTATGCAGCATCTTTCGGACGTCATATTCCACACTACCGGCAAAGACGTATCCTTGCATCCCGGTGCCGGTGCGGCAGGCGGTATGGGGGGCGGTCTCCACGCATTTCTGGATGCACAGTTGAAACCCGGCATAGAGCTTCTTTTGGAAACTCTGGACTTTGCAGAAAAGATTAAGGATGCCGACCTCCTCATCACCGGAGAAGGGAAATCGGACCGGCAGACTCTTATGGGGAAAGTACCTTCGGGCATCTTGCAGGAAGCAAGGAGGCAACATATTCCCGTCATCCTGCTGGCAGGAGCGATAGAGGATGCCGGGATACTGAATGCAGCCGGATTCCGGGGCGTATTCTCCATTACCCCCTCTCCCATCTCTTTGGAGCAGGCCATGCAACCCGAGTTTGCTCAAGAAAATATCCGAAGGACAGTGGAGCAAATTTGCCGGATTTTCTTTTAACTCCCTCTAACTCCTTTAACATACCGATAGCACCAGATACCGACTACATCGGCAATCAGCCAGCCGATGGGGATGGACCACCAGATGCCTGTCACCCCAATCTCAGGTATCGAAGCAAACCAATAAGAAAGAACTACACGGGTGCCCAGCGACAGCACGGTCAGCACAACAGACATGCCCGGCATACGGATGGCCCGGTAGTATCCGTACAGCAAAAACAAGATGCCGATGCCACAGTAGAAAGCACCTTCGATGCGTAGGTACGCCACTCCCACCGCAATAATCTCCGTTTCGTCCGGACGGACAAAGATAAGCATCAACGGTTTGGCAAAGATGAAAACCAATACGGACACAAGGAGCGAAAAAACAACAGCCGTGACAAATGCACTGCGAACACCCCGGTGGATACGGTCGTAACGTCCGGCCCCGAAGTTCTGTGCAATAAAGGTGGAAAAGGCGTTCCCAAATTCCTGCACGGGCATATAGGCGAAAGAGTCAATCTTCACAGCTGCCGCAAAAGCTGCCATTACCGCTGTTCCAAAGCTGTTGACAAGTCCCTGTACCATCAGGATTCCCAGATTCATCACCGACTGTTGGACGCAAGTCAGTGTAGAGAAGGAAGCTATTTCCTTCAAGCAAGTACGGTCAAAACACATATCTTCATGATGCCATCGCAGTTCCGGACGCCTTCTGTAAGTATAAATGATGATGCCCAGAGCAGCTACTCCTTGAGCGAGGACAGTGGCCGCAGCCGCACCCTGAATCCCCCAATCCAGTTGTAGGATAAAAAACAAGTCGAGCGCTATATTCAGAACGACAGAAACTGCCAGAAACCAAAGCGGAGTGACAGAATCCCCTACTGCACGCAGCAGAGATGCGTAGAAGTTATAGATAAAGGTGAAAACTATACCGCAGAAGATTATCCACAAGTAGCTGCGCATCATGCCGTATATGTCTTGCGGGACCTGCAACAGCCGGAGAATAGGGTCGAGCCAGATAAAAACGGCTACATTCAGTATCAATGTCACGATACCTATCAGTACAAACGAACTGAATATGCTACGACGCAGTGCTACATGGTTTCCGGCACCATAATGTAAAGAGAACACAGTGCCACTGCCCATCGCCAGTCCCAGCAAAACGGATATAAGGAAAACCATCAATGTGTATGCCGAACCGACCGCCGCCAACGCCCCTGCACCAATGCATTGGCCTACAATGAGCGTATCTGCAATGTTGTAGCATTGCTGCAAAAAAGACCCTACCATCATGGGTAGGGTAAAATGTAATAAAGTACCGGTTATGCCTCCTTGAGTGAGGTCTCCTTTCCGTAGCATCCTGCTTTTGTTTTTAAGAGTTTCATTTCCGGGTACAAAGATACAAAACCCTCCAACAAATCATCTGGACTCGACGAAGAAAGAGGCATGTAATAAAAAAAGCAGAGGGTTAACCTCTGCTCTCCATACTGTTTTTGTCAGGATTCAGAATCTTTACGACCTGACGAACATCTCTCTTGTCTGCATTACCGTAAAGGCCAATCTGTTGTCCGGGTACTGTTCCCTTTTCATGTTCTGCCTGGGACAATGCTACTTTCGGGTCAATATGCCCTGCTTTCTTATCTATATTCATACCTATTGAGTTTTTCTAAATTCTTATATGAGAACAAGATAAAAAAGCAAATTGTTCAGCAGTGTCACGAGATATTTAGTAATTCCACTTCAAATATCAGTGTGGAATACGCCGGAATGGGTCCACTGGTACGTGTACCGTATCCCATGGTGTAAGGGATATATACAATCCAACGACTTCCGGGATGCATTCGTAGCAAGGCAATCTGCCAGCCCTCAATCACTTCATTCAGACGAAAAGCCTCCGGACAATTCCGTTTCCACGAATTATCGAACTCACGCCCATTGATAAGAGTGCCTTTATAATGCACAGATACTACACTGTTGAGACGTGGTGTCAGACCGTCTCTGCCTTCCTCCAATACCCGATAAAGTATGCCGCAAGGCAATTCCTTGATTCCTTCTGCCGTACGCAACTGTTCCAGAAACTGTTCGTTCTGCAATTTATATTCTTCTTTTCTACCCATATTGACTTTTTCAATACTTTACAATAATTTGTGCACTGCTTTCTTGCAGTTCCGCATATCCTTTTCCGTCAGCTCAGGATGCTTCTTAGTACCTCCCCTCTCAATGGTTTTCACAATCTTGAAACCACTCCATTTCAGAATCTCCCTGAAAGCTCTCACCACACCGTGCGTCTGATTATAGAGAATATTGAAAGGATAAGGGGTAGTACAAGTACTTACCACAATCGCTTTCTTGCCCTTATGAAGCGGAAGGGGCATCCCCCAAGAGTTCTCCCCCATCATACCGTAAACCATACGGTCGAAAAGCACTTTCACTTCTCCCGGCATGTTTCCCCAATAGCAAGGGGCACCGATTATCACTGCATCGGCTTCTTTCATAGACTGCAACACTCTCTGTGCCCCATCCTCGGGCAGACAACACTTCAATGAACTGCGACACTTCATGCAACCGATGCAGGGATGTACCTGCAACTGTGGAACGTCTATATAAACTGTTCCAACTCCGCAGCCTTCAAGTTCCTGCTTCATCAGCTCCAACATTTTCGACATGTTGCCATGACGACGAGGACTACCGTTAAGAATCAATACCTTCATTGCATACTCTTAATTTTTCAGCAAAGGTCGGCATTTTCTACATAATAACCTTATTATTCTGTTTTAATCCGAAAAAAAAGGGGATGTCTTTTAGTGGAAGACATCCCCGTTTCAGTTTATATCAATTCATTTAGTCCAGTTTATGAATCACCAACCCCGAACGCAACTTCGGCTCAAACCAAGTTGTCTTGGGAGGCATGATGTTGCCCGTATCGGCGATGTCCATCAGCTGCTTCATGGAAACGGGATAGAGGGCCAATGCCACTTTCATCTCACCACTGTCCACCCGCTTCTTCAACTCTCCCAGACCACGGATGCCGCCTACAAAGTCAATACGCTTGTCGGAACGGAGGTCTTTGATGCCGAGCACTTCATCCAGTATCAGATTGGAGGAGATGGTTACATCCAGTACTCCAATGGGGTCGTTATCATTATAAGTACCCGGTTTGGCAGTAAGGCTGTACCACTTTCCGTTCAAATAGAGGGAGAAGTTATGCAGTTCGGACGGCTTATAGATGTCCTCACCTTTCTCCTCCACGATGAAATTCTTGCCCACAGCAGCCAGAAACTCTTCGGGAGTCATGCCGTTCAAGTCCTTCACCACCCGGTTATAGTCAATAATAGTCAACTGGTTGGCAGGGAAGCACACAGCCATGAAATAGTTGTACTCTTCGTCACCACGGTGATTGGGGTTTTGCTTGGCTTTCTCCGCACCCACCAAAGCGGCAGCGGCGCTGCGATGATGCCCATCGGCAATGTAGAGGGCGGGCATCTTGGCAAACTCCTGGGTTATGGCATCAATGTCCTCCTGCTTGTCTATAATCCAAAAGGTATGACCGAAACCATCACCCGGAGCGATAAAGTCGTATACCGGTTTCCCGACTGTATAACGGGAAATGACGGCATCCAGCGCAGCGTTATCGGGATAGGCAAAGAATACGGGCTCAATGTTGGCATTGTTCACGCGGACATGCTTCATACGGTCCTCCTCTTTATCACGACGAGTCAACTCGTGCTTCTTGATAACGCCGTTCATATAATCGGGAACATAGGCACCGACAACAAGACCGTACTGTGTCTTGCCGTTCATGGTCTGGGCATAGACGTAATAGTTTTCTTTATCGTCCTGCACCAGCCAGCCTTTCTCTTGGAACATACGGAAGTTCTCTGCAGCTTTCTGATAAACACGTTCGTCATGCTCATCCGTACCGACGGGAAAATCTATTTCCGGCTTGATAATATGATATAGGGATTTTTCATTACCTTCCGCTTCTATGCGGGCTTCCTCTGAATTGAGTACATCATACGGGCGGGAAGCTACTTGTTCTACTAAGTCTTGGGGAGGACGGACTCCTTTGAAAGGTTTAATGATTGCCATGGTAATTAGATGTTTTAATGGAATACTTAGGCGCAGATTACACGGAACTGTACGGAAAATAAAAACTCCGTGAAATCCGCGTAATCCGCGCCTACTAAAAATATTACTTGTTTACGCGGAACTTCTCGCAACCGTCTTTCAGGAAGCCTACAATCTGCTTGGCAGCGGCAATACCTGCGTTGATATTGGCTTCGGCAGTCTGGGCACCCATCTTTTTCGGTGTAGAGAAATAACGTCCGGCAAACTTGGCTGCAAATGTTTCATTGGCAGCAGGCATAATGTCGGTCATGTATTTCAAGTCGGTGCGCTCTTCCATCAGCTGGATAAGCTCTGCTTCATTGATGACTTCCTTACGGGCTGTGTTCACCAGCAGTCCGCCCTTCGGCATCTTGTTCACCAATGCATAATTGATGGAATTCTTCGTTTCGGCAGTTGCAGGAATATGCAGGGAAACGACGTCGCAAGTAGAGTAAAGCTCTTCAGCAGAACCCACAGCCTTCACTCCATCCTTCTCGATTACTTCTTTCGGGCAGAAAGCGTCGAACGCATAAATCTCCATACCGAAGCCTTTGGCAATACGGGCTACGTTGCGACCTACGTTACCATAAGCGTGGATACCCAGTTTCTTGCCCATCAGTTCCGTACCGGAAGTACCGTTATACATATTACGGACAGCCATCACCATCAAGCCGAAAGCCAACTCGGCCACAGCATTGGAGTTCTGTCCCGGAGTATTCATTACACATACATTGTGGGCAGTAGCTGCTTCCAGGTCCACATTGTCATAACCGGCACCGGCACGCACCACAATCTTCAGTTCCTTGGCGGCATCCAGCACTTCAGCATCAATGATGTCACTGCGGATAATGATAGCGTTTGCATCTTTCACAGCCTCCAACAGCTTGGCTTTTTCACCATATTTTTCCAGCAACACGAGTTCGTAACCTGCTGCTTCTATTTCTTTACGGATACCGTCTACTGCCACTTTGGCAAACGGTTTGTCTGTTGCAACTAATACTTTCATAATTTCATGATATTAAAAAGACTCACCACAGATGACACAGATTATCACAGAGTTTAATCATAAAAACAATCTGTGCAAATCTGCGTAATCTGTGGTGAAAAACAATATTATTAATGAAGTTTCTCAAATTCCTGCATGCAGTCAATCAAAGCCTGCACGCTTTCCTTCGGCATGGCATTGTAGCAGGATGCACGGAATCCACCTACAGAACGGTGTCCCTTGATACCTACCATACCTCTTTCGGTAGCGAACTTCAGGAAGTCAGCTTCCAATTCCTTGTATTCGGGAGCCATCACAAAGCAGATGTTCATGCGCGAACGGTCTTCTTTGGCAGCCGTACCCACAAACATTTTGTTACGGTCAATTTCAGCATACAGCATATCGGCCTTTTCAATGGCACGGCGTTCCATTTCCTTCACGCCACCCTCTGCCTTAATCCAGCGCAATGTCTGCAGGGCTGCATAGATGGGGACAACGGGAGGAGTATTGAACATAGAGCCGCTATCCACATGCGTCTGATAGTTCAGCATGGTCGGAATATAGCGGGATACCTTACCCAAAGCGTCATTCTTCACGATGACGAATGTAACACCGGAAGGAGCCAGATTCTTCTGCGCACCACCATAGATACAGATATATTTGGACACGTCGATAGGACGGGAGAAAATATCAGAAGACATATCGGCCACCATCGGAACGTTTACGTCCAAATCCTCTTTCAGTTCCGTACCGTAGATTGTATTGTTGGTAGTGATGTGGAAATAGTCTGCATCAGCAGGCACTGTATAGTCCTTCGGAATATAAGTATAAGTAGATTCAGCGGAAGAAGCGACTTCAACTACTTCACCGAATGCCTTAGCTTCTTTCATGGCTTTCTTGGCCCATACACCCGTATTCAGGTAAGCAGCTTTCTTTTCAAGGAAGTTGAAGGGTACCATGCAGAATTCCAAACTGGCACCACCGCCCAAGAACAGTACCGAATATCCTTCGGGGATATTGAGCAATTCTTTGAATAATGCCACAGCTTCGTCCACAACGGGTTGGAAGTCTTTGGCACGGTGGCTGATTTCCATCAGTGAGAGGCCTGAGCCATTGAAATCAAGAATAGCTTGTGCCGTATTCTCAATCACCTCACGAGGAAGGATAGAAGGTCCTGCATTGAAATTATGCTTTTTCATTTGAAGTTTGTTTTGGTTATACAATTTCGTTCATTAATGTCTTTCGACTTTGCGAAATTACGGAAATATTTCTTCAAAACAAACCTTTCCTGATGAAATTCTATTTTTAAGCCGCATTTAGCTTACTTTTTAATGGTTTATACAAGATATATGCACCATTTTGTTATCTTTACTTATCAAGGATAATACTTTTAGAGAAACTAAAAGCAAGGCGGTTTCATTACTTCATATTCAAAAGAATAAGCGCAAATAAAATGAATATTTATAAGATAAATCACTTTGCTTCCTCGATAACAGTTTTCATTCCCTTGATTTTTTCACCGCGTACCAGCGTCAGCAATTGTTTCATTTTACTGCGGCGCACGGCTACAAAGGCATAGTGTTCCTTTACGTCCACCTGCCCGACATCTTCACGCGCCATTCCTCCTTTCTTATACAAGAAGCCGACAATATCTATCTTGTTCAACTTATCCTTTTTCCCTTTACCTACATATAAGGTAGCCCATCGGGGCTTGGCCGGTTTGGGAAGCGTCTCCGGAAACTCGTACATTGCGATGTCTTCAGAAATATACTCGGGTACCCGCTCCTCGGCATGCAGAACAAGATATGCATTTCCCGATGCCTCCCAACGGGCGGTACGTCCATTACGGTGTGTATAGGCTTCCTCGTTTACGGGAGGATGGTAATGCACCACATTCTCAATACCCGGAATATCCAATCCGCGGGCGGCAAGGTCTGTAGATATCAGCACAGCGCAACTGCCATTACGGAACTTGTAAAGCGCACGTTCGCGGTCGGGTTGCTCCATACCGCCATGAAACATGTCGCAAGGGAACTTCCTGGCTTTCAGGTACCCAACAACACGCTCCACGCTTTCACGATAATTGCAGAATACCAAGGTGGAATGATAGCCGAGGGTACAAAGCAGGTTATAGAGGGTCTCCAGTTTGTCCTTCTCCGGAGAAACAACCTTGTGCAGCCGCAGACGCGGAGCAAGGGCTTCCGGAGCAAGAAAATCAAGCTTCATGAACCGGGAGCCGGAAGAGGGGGTATCACCTCCTACTCCGGCAAATTGCGGTATTTCCTCTGCATCGGTGGCCGAAAGAAGCACACGCTTTTTCAGTGAAGGAAGCTGCCCGATAACCTCTGCCATCTCGTCATGGAAGCCGAACTCAAGACACTTGTCAAATTCATCTATCACCAGAGTGACGACAGTGGCGGCATTGAAATTTTCTTTCCTCAAATGGTCGCTCATACGTCCCGGAGTACCGATAATGACGGTGGGATGAATGCCTTTCATTGTCCGGTGTTCTTCCATGGCAGGGCGTCCGCCATAGCAGCTCATAGCTTTGAAAGGAGTTCCCATGGACTTGAACACAGTTTCTATCTGCAAAGCCAATTCGCGTGAAGGTACTAGTACAAGAGCCTGCACACCTTGTATATCCGCTTTCAAGGTCTGTACCAGCGGAAGGAGAAAAGCCAGTGTCTTACCCGAACCGGTGGGCGAAAGAAGTACTAAATCTTTAGCTGATTGATAGGCTTCCTTAGCAGCCTCCTGCATCGGAGTAAGTTCTTGTATCTTCAAATTATGAAGTATATCCGAAAGTTCCATGAATATCTCTTTTTTAATCAATATGCAAAGATACGGATAAGAAGTCAGTTTCCATCAAAACAAAAACAGCTTTTAAGAAAGCTACCTAAATCATGACATGCCCGTCATACTAAAAAGGGAGACTCTCCTTATAGTTTCTGAAGCTTTTACCAAGCCCAATCGTCAGCACTATAAGTAGCTTCTACAGTCTTCTCTATCTCATTAGGCAGGTTACAGAAGAAGTCGATACCGGTTTCGTACTCCAAATTTTTAATAGAAACGGCATAAACCATAAATTCATCTTTTCCAGGTTTTTCTGGCAATAATTCAGAATGAGGGACTAAAAAAGCGATAGTATGATAAACCCCTGCCTTCTCGCTCAACAGAGCCATGTAATAATAGCTGGGGCAAATGAGTCCGCCAAGTGTCAGCCCGTCGGCATTGGTGGTGGGATAAAGCCCGTCATTGGCTTTCTTCACACCTGTGAAATTGGTAAGCAAACGGTCAGTAGTACCACCTTTCACGACATAAAGTTTGTCGTATGTGCCATTGATGGTGGAACGTCCCCAAGTCTGCACCTGCTTCTCAAGAGCCGCCCAATACTTTTGATTGAAACTCCCTATCTGTGGCGAGATATTACTGTAGTAGAAGGTCTGCTTATTGGCACTTTTACTGTACACGCGGTCTTCGCTGGCACAAAGATGCCCCTTGTCGTACCCATCGCTCTTATGCATGGATTCAGTCACCTCCACGCTGTTGTCAATATTGGGGTCGTCTTGATTCCACTCGTTGGCACGCTTCACGTTGTCTTGCGCAGTAATCGGGTCGAAACTGAATGCCACCCAAGCCGAATGCTTCTTGGAAGCGATGTATTCCAAAGAGAAATTGAGTACCTGCCCGGCACCTTCCTCATCAGACACGCCTGCATAGTATTCAATATATTGATTGGTTGCATTGAGAGCTGGGATTTCAAGATTGTCTGCTTTATTGTTATCAGCAATATTGGCATTTTTCACATCTATATCCTCAGAAGCCACATACTCTATGCCCACTTCATTACCGTGAATATAGGCCACGCGGAGCTTGCCCATCTGATAATGATTGTAGCGGTTGAAACGCACCCAATAGCACGTAGAGGGTTTCACCTCAACGCTTTCGCTGAAAGCATCGGCAGACGGGACGGCAGTAAGCCCTTCCAGCGACTCACTATTAACAGGAGCAAATGCGTAATTACGCCCGGTAAAAGCTTTGGACTGGATATAGAAAGGGGTGCCGATAGCCTTGGGCTTATACACGTTGAAACCATTGTCGCTCGACTCATAGCCCTTCATCACGTAAGTATCCGAACCCTGCTCGGTAGGTATTATCTCGGGAATGAGCGAAGCCTCTGAAGAATCATCACATCCAGCCAGCCAAATTCCGACCAGCAAAAGAAATAAGTAAGACAGTTTTTTCATCTATGTTTCTAAATTTGATTTTACGATACTAAGAATGCAAATGTGGTAATGGACAGTAAAGTCCATTACCACATTGTCTATTGCACAACCTCAGGAATTATTCCTTCACCACAAAGTTACTCATGTAGAATGTAGGAGCAAATCCAGGATCAGTATTACTTGCATAACGGAATGCCACATATACTTTCTTGCCCACATAGTCAGCCATGGAAGTACGCATTTCGATCTCTTTAGAGCTTGTAGGCCACTCGAACGACAACGGATCACTCCAAGCCGCTCCCTGCAATGCTGCAATCTTCTCTTCCTCAGTAGCAGTAGAAGCCGCAGGGATATAATTTTCGGACACATGTACAGACACTGCGTTCTCAATTTTGCCTCCATACAAATAGTCTGCCGAAGCAGTGAATACCATCTGTGGGGCAATAGCTTCGGTAAGATCTACCTCACCGGTTACAAGCCATGCCTCCGTATCGCGGTTACGCTGATAATAACCGCTTGCCTTGATACGGGTATAACCTGCACCTGCACTCCATACATAATTCATGCCATCAAGCTTCACATTCACAATCTGGGCATCGTTATGAAGTTCACCAGCAAAGTCATTGCTATAATACTCTTTTGCTTCCATCCATTTGCCGTCAGTCTTCAGGAATGCCATTTCAGCAGTTTCCGTTTCGGTATTCTTCTTCACCCATGCAGTGCCATCGAAGCCATATTCATCGGCCATCACATCATACTCCTTATTTCCGAAATAAACTACTGCCTTGACATCCCCGCTCTGTGCGTAAGGGAATGCATTCTTCAGATAAACGGGCAATACGGCATCAGCATCGCTCAAATAGTCCGAACCGGTAGAAACATAATCGGCAGGTTGCATCACACGGATACCGATACTTGCGCTTTCTTCGTAGGCAATCCAAGCCGAACCGTCATACTGGTAGAGAGCAGAAGCATTTGGCTTCACGTCTGATGCACGGGTAACGGCACGAGCAGGCATTTCAGCTTCTGATTCAGGAATCTCCTTATAAATATCCACACCCTCATAATACCCTGATACGGTACTTGTAAGTGACATATTCTTAAACTCTACAGTAGGCGCACACTCTGTAGTACTCTTATAACGGAAAGCAATGGCTATCTTCTTGCCCTCGTAAGCACTCAGGTCAATATCACCGGAATTTACATAATTCCAATTCTTGCCTTCCGGCCATTGAGGTACATTCAGAGCCTTCCATTCAGCAGTAGCCACATCATCCACATAATCTTCCGAAGCCAGCAATTCAATAAAATCAGCACGATTGTTACCATTCAAGAAATTAATGGCAATATCTACCTTAAGAAGAGGAGCCTTCGCTTTTGCTAAATCTATAATAGGAGAAACCACCCATGCTTCCGATTCAAAATCGCTATCTCCTACATGAGCACTACCCTTCCAACCATATTTACCATCCACCTTCCATACATTAGTTAACGTGCCGGTAAGTTTCACATTTTGAGTAGTGAAACCGCCCTCGTTTCCATTGAACGACTCATTCATATAAATGCCCAACGTAGCATTCGGATAAGAACCGTATGAATAAGAGTTTCCTTTTTCATAGAAATTCAGCTTGATGATTTTGTCCTTTTCCACATTTTTTACATCAAATGCCTTACGGTCATAGTTGTAAGCAAAGCTCCAATCCCCACCCTCGGGTATGGAAGTACTGATGTTGAAACTGTTAAACGTACCACTCTGATAGATGAACTTGCCATCCGGACGTTGCATAGTGAAACCTTTTTCCGTAGGAGTAAGTGTCATGATATGATTGGACACATCGCTGGTGATGAAACCATCCGCAATCTCTACCGGTTCACCCTCCATATAACCATACGTCTTATCCGGGTCTTTGAACTGACCGAAAGGAATCCAAGTATTGTCCTTCGTCGGAGCCACAATGACATAATTACCTCCTTCGGCATCAATAGAAGTTACTTTCTGGTATACCATTTTCACTGCACCGCCGCCTGTACTGGGCTCGGTCTCCGACCAAGCGTAATTCACTTGGCACACATCTCCCGTCTTCGGGTTCTTGATACCTTCCTTCAACAAAGCAGGAAGCTTCTTCAACGTAGAAGGGGTGAGATATTTCACTACCATGCTTTCCCCCCATACTGTAGCGTAATTGTCAGAAGTAAGATCGAAAGTCTGAGCTTCGTTTATCTTCGAGAGATATTCAGGTTGCTCCTTGCCGATATTGTACTGCACCAGCACCTTGGAACCATCTGACAGATATGCGTAGAGCGAATCGACAAATGCAGGCAGATAATCTTCAGGAGCTACCATATCAGTAAACATCTTGGTTTTACCCAGCTGGTTCAATGCCGTAAGATAAGTCTGCCCCTCGGGATCCTTGGCGAGAGCTATCCCTTGGTTCTTCGGCATAGAAGCTATTTTGCCATAATGGGCATCAGCCAATACGAGGGTATCGGTACTGACATCCGTGATGGTTTCTTTTTCATCAAATCCGGGGAAATTATCCTCGTTATAATCGCAGGCCCCAAGTGCAAACAGCGAAGCCAATGCGGTTCCTAATAATATATGTTTTTTCATAAATATGTTCGCTTAGAAATTCAACTTCAATCTTACAGTATAAGTACGTCCCCAACCATAGATAACACGTGTGGCCGTCTCCCAGTCATGGTTACTTCCATCGCGTGCATCGGCTATGTACTCTTGGTTGAACAAGTTGTTCACATTGCCGCTCAGTGTAGCACGAATCTTACCGAAGTCAAAGGTATATCCTGCACTTACATCAAATGTGCTCCATGAAGGAATCTCCCAAGGTTTTTCCACCACGTAAGCCTCTTTTTGAGTGGCTTGGCTCGCATCAATGTCATAATCGGCATAATTGCGTGCAAAGAAGTTCCAGTCTGCATTAAGACGCAAGCCTTTCATTGGGCGGAATGTCACTCCCAAAGCAGCTGTAGTCTGAGCAGAACCGCCCACCTGTACATTATCCATTTCAATGGTATACTTGTACTGATCTACATTACTCATATCTGTCACCACTTCACCACGGCTATTCGCCATAATCTGGCCTTCAGTATTCATCATGAAGCCTTTCGCTGTCCCATTCCAGCGCCAGTCTCCCCAAGAGAACATACCGTTAACTTCCATCCAGCGGAAAGGCTTGGCAATAAAGTCAAGCTCTATACCCATGTGGTTAGCCTGCGCACCGGTCATGTTCATTGTCCAACGCTGGGAAGCCCCGTTTACGTCTTCATAGGATCCGGTATCATATAAAGCCTTGTCTTTCCACATAGTATAATAGGCGTTTACATTGGCTGAAAAATACTGGCTACGATATCCATAACCTAATTCGAAAGAGTAAACTTTCTCATTCTTAGCATCGGGATTACGCTCATGTGAACTCTGAGAATTGATGAAGGTATTATCAAAAATAGGAGCACGGCTGATAAATCCGGTATTGAAGAATACGTTATTGTAATCATCAAGGTTGTAATTCAAACCAGCTTTCACATTGCCTCCCAAATAATGCTTCTTCGAAGACAGCTGTTTGTCACCACTATAATAAAAACGGTCTTTACGCCAATAACTGGTATTTGTAAGACCACCTGAAACAAATGCACTCACTTTATCTTTATTATACTCCAATTGGGCAAAACCACCTTCGTACATCACAAAACCGTCGTAGTCACGACGAATCACATCTCCTACTCCCAACTTCTGGTTTACCCAGGAGGTGACTCCACCATTCACACTATTCTCAGCCAATACACTCTTACGGTTATAAGAGTCTACATAATACTGCCCTCCAAAAAGATCGGTAATGACATTCTTGTGCAAACCTTTATAATAGCGGAAGTCAATACCACCATAGAAATCAAAGTAATCACCAAACTTAGTGGTATAAGTAGAAATCAATCCTGTCCAGAAATGGTCGTTCGAGGCTTTGTTCATAATCATCAGCGAACCTTTATAACCGGGCATTCCACTCACATTCACCGGATTAGTATAGTTATCTGCATTAAGCTTATCCACAGCATCATAATCAAAAGTACCATCAGGACAACGGAACTGAGTGTTCACCGTACCATCACTGGCCGTACCGTACCAAGAGCTGGTGTACCCCGTTACCCCCGTACCACTATAGCCCGCACCAGTACCGATAGACATATAAGCTGCTGTACTGAGGCTTGACTTATGGTTGATTTGCCACAAATGATTAAGAGACATCTGGGGCTTATGGTATTCGTTACGTGAAGAGTTCATCACTTGTCCATTGCGATAACCGAAAGTAGAGTTGTAACGATAGGGACTTTCCTCACCCATCCATTGTTTTACACGCTGATACTCCTTGATATTCAAACCATTTGCCATATTACGCTGATTATGCCACTGAGGTGCTCCAAAAGCTGTAAATGAAAGTTGATGGTTGTCATTGATACGTTTTGCAATACTCATGAACCAAGTGTAGGCCTCGGATTCCGTACCTTGAATATAACCGTCGCGTTTATCTCTGGCACCCAATAAAGTAAAGGCCCAACCATCTTTTGTCAGACCGGAAGAGACACTGAACATCACTTTACTGTAGCCGTCATTACCCATGCCGTAAGAGATGAAGCCGCCTTTCTTGGCATCAGTAGTCTTGGTTATAATGTTTTGTGAGCCACCTACTGAAGGAGTTGACACCTTGCTGGCACCAAGTCCACGTTGTACCTGAATACTGCTGGCCACATCAATCAAACCACCCCAGTTACTCATGTATACTTTCTGGTTTTCCATTCCGTTCATGGGTACACCGTTAATCATCATAGCCACATATTCTGACTTAAAACCACGAATCTTTATGTTGGAATCACCAAAGCCACCTCCCTCATTAGAAGCATAAACACCCGGAGTAGATTTCAAGATTTGCGGTAACTCCTGAGAACCTATCTTATCTTCAATAAATACGGGGTCGACAGTAGATACTGCAACCGGAGTCTTGCGTGCCACAGCAATAGACGATGTAATCACTACGTCCTTCAGCATCACAGCATCCGGTTCCATTGGGATAGCACCCAAATCCACAGAAGCGCCCTTCTGCGTAATCTTCTTCTTCTGGTCTTTATAACCCACGTACTTGAATAGTAATGTCGCATTCGAAGCAACGCTTTGCTTGAAATAGCCATCAATGTCGGTCACCGATCCTTGTGTAGTACCTTCCACCATGACGGCGGCACCCACTAACGGTTCACCTGTTTCTGAATCAACAAGCTGACCTCTCACTGTAGTCTGAGCAAATGCAGCGGCACTAAATACCGACAACACTGCAACCAACAGGAATTGAATTAGATGTTTTCTCATAATTCTGTTTTTTGTTAATAGATAGTGTTAATTAAACATTAATTTATGTTTTAAGTCGCAAATATAACTAATAAAAACGAGATTAATGTTATATTTATGTTACATTTTTTGAAGGTAGAAAGGCTTTTTTGAGATATTTTTAAACAAAAAAAGCCCTGCATTCTACAGCAGGGCTTTCGTATTGTCAACAAGTAAAAGAATATACTTTCAAATTCGCACCGAAATCAATCATTCATGAGCTTTCTATAACGTACACGGGTGGGTTCTTCTTTCCCAAGACGTTTCTGTTTATTTTCCTCATATTCTGAATAAGAACCTTCAAAGAAGAACACATTGGAGTCTCCTTCGAAAGCGAGGATATGCGTACAGATACGGTCAAGGAACCAACGGTCGTGACTGATGACCACAGCACATCCGGCAAAGTCCTCCAAACCTTCTTCGAGGGCACGGAGCGTATTCACGTCGATGTCATTGGTGGGCTCGTCCAGCAACAGCACATTACCTTCCTCCTTCAGGCAGAGCGCCAGATGCAAGCGGTTGCGTTCACCACCGGAAAGCACCCCACAGAGCTTTTCCTGGTCGGCACCGGAGAAGTTAAAACGGGACAGATAGGCGCGTGCATTAATGTCGCGCCCTCCCATGCGAATCAGATCGTTTCCGCCGGAAATGACCTGATATACGCTCTTGTTGGGGTCGATATCCTTGTGCTGCTGGTCCACGTAGGCAACCTTTACGGTCTCCCCCACCTCGAATTCGCCTTTGTCTGCCTTTTCCAGTCCCATGATAAGACGGAAAAGCGTAGTCTTACCGGCACCGTTAGGGCCGATGATACCCACGATACCGTTGGGTGGAAGCATGAAGTTGAGGTCATCGAACAACAGTTTGTCACCGAACGCCTTTGCCACATGCTTGGCTTCAATCACCTTATTACCCAGACGGGGACCGTTCGGGATAAAGATTTCCAGCTTCTCTTCCTTCTCCTTCACATCCTCGTTCAGCAATTTGTCGTAGGAGTTCAGACGCGCCTTTCCCTTTGCCTGACGGGCCTTGGGAGCCATGCGCACCCACTCCAGCTCGCGTTCCAGCGTCTTGCGGCGCTTGCTGGCGGTCTTTTCCTCTTGCTCCATGCGCTTGGTCTTCTGTTCCAGCCAACTGGAGTAGTTACCTTTCCAGGGAATACCTTCGCCACGGTCCAGCTCAAGAATCCAGCCGGCAACGTGGTCGAGGAAGTAACGGTCGTGCGTTACGGCAATCACCGTACCCTCGTACTGCTGCAAGTGTTGTTCCAGCCAGTCGATGGATTCGGCATCAAGGTGGTTGGTGGGCTCGTCAAGAAGAAGCACGTCGGGCTTCTGCAACAATAGGCGGCAAAGGGCCACACGGCGGCGCTCACCACCGGAAAGATGTTCTACGGACTGGTCTTCGGGCGGACAACGGAGGGCGTCCATGGCGCGTTCCAGCTTGCTGTCAAGGTTCCAGGCATCGGTCGCGTCAATGATGTCCTGCAACTCGGCCTGGCGGGAGAAGAGCTTGTCCATCTTGTCCTGGTCCTCATAATATTCGGGCAAGCCAAACTTCTGATTGATTTCCTCGTATTCTGCCAGCGCGTCCACAATGGGCTGCACGCCTTCCATTACAATTTCCTTTACGGTCTTGGTGGGGTCGAGGTACGGTTCCTGGGCCAGATACCCCACAGAATATCCCGGCGAGAACACCACTTCGCCCTGATAGGACTTATCCAATCCGGCGATAATCTTCAGCAGGGTCGATTTACCCGAACCGTTCAGACCGATGATACCGATTTTTGCCCCGTAGAAGAACGAGAGGTAAATGTTCTTCAGTACCTGCTTGTTGTTCTGCTGAATGGTTTTATTCAGCCCAACCATAGAAAAGATAATCTTTTTATCGTCTACTGTTGCCATGTATTTAATGATTAATGTTCAGTGATAATGATTAATATCAAGGATTGATGGGGACAAAGATAAGAAAAAAGATGATATTATTTTGCAAATTTCAAAAAAGTATCTATCTTTGCACCCGCTTAACAGCAATGAAGGATTGAATCGCTAGCTCAGCAGGTAGAGCACAACACTTTTAATGTTGGGGTCTTGGGTTCGAGCCCCAAGCGGTTCACATAGAAACAAAGCCAGAAGGCGACAAAAAGAAAAAAGTCCTACAATATCAATGTATTGTGGGACTTTTTTTATGTTTCCATCTTACCTGAAAGTCCCAAAAGGGTACGAAAAGAAAAGTTGGACATCCAAACAGTGGTACAATTGGTACAGTGGGTACAGCGCCTCTTCTGCTTCACACACATGCGCTTATGTACATTACTTCATAACGCGTACATTATTTATATACATGCGTGTGTGAGATAGAAGAGACGCTGTACCCACTGTACCAACTGTACCCATAAACCTCACCTTTACGCCGCTCAAGTTCACCTTTACACGGCCCAACCTCACCTTTGCTTATGTCACTTCACCTCTTCCAGATAAAGCACACGGCTCGAATAGTCGTTCTGCTTGTGATAGTCCACCTTATGGTTGTAGGGAATCTCCAGCCCGTTTGCCATGAGGTAGGCACCACTGAAACTCTTTCCTTCGTAGTTCAAGGGAACATTATCTATACGGTTCAGTTCATGCACCCGGTATTGCTTGTCGGCACAGAGCCCTGCCATCTTCACACGCGGCAGGTGCTGGTTACAGAAATGTTCCGTCTTCCACCAATAGAAGACTGCCTTGTCCTTCTCCGGAGCCACGTACATCAGAGAAGCCACACCTTGCTTGTCATAAGGAGAGAGCAGGCGGTAAATGTCTCCCAACTGTACTACGGGACGAATGGTCTTGTACTCGGCAATGGCATTCTTGCAAAGAGCCTTTTCTTCTTCCGTCATATTTTTGGGCTGGATTTCCATACCCAAACGACCACTCATGGCAACGTCTATCCGATATTTCAGAGGGATGGTGCGGAACGTCTGATGATTGGGGGCAGCACTGATATGCGATGCCATAGCGATGGCGGGGAAGAAATAGGAAGTTCCCCACTGCATATAGACACGTTGCAGGGCATCGGTATTGTCGCTTACCCAGAACTCGTCGAAGTAAGGCAGCACTCCGTAGTTGGCACGACCGCCGCCACTGGCACATGCCTGGATGGTAAGGTCGGGATATTTGGCACGGATGCGCTGGCAGATTTTCTCGAAGCCGCGGTGGAATTCGATGTACATGTGGCTCTGATTATCCTTCGTCAGATATTGCGAACCGTGGTTCTGGACAGACATATTGGCGTCCCACTTGATGTAATCTATTTCAGGATAAGAGGTCATCAGGTTGTCTACCACACCGAAAACGAAGTCCTGCACGGCAGGATTGGCAAGGTCAAGCACTACCTGCGTGCCGCCGCGTCCCAACACAACGTCACGTTCGGAAGCTTTAAGTACCCAGTCGGGATGCTTCTCGTAGAGTTCGCTGGTAGTGTTCGCCATCTCCGGCTCAATCCAGATGCCAAACTTGACGCCATGTTTCTTGGCATCACTCAGCAAGCCTTCAATGCCGTTCGGAAGCTTGTTCTTGTCCACCACCCAGTCGCCGAGTGATGAGCTGTCGTTCTTACGGGGATACTTGTCGCCAAACCAGCCATCGTCCATCACGAACAACTCGCCACCCATGGAGACAATGTCCGCCATCATTTGGTCCATACCTTGCTGGTTGATGTCAAAGTACACGCCTTCCCAACTATTCAAAAGAATCTTGCGGGGGGTAGTGCCGTGCGCCAGTTTGTGCAGGCGTGCCCAGCGATGGAAGTTACGGCTGCCGCCACTCAAGCCTTCATTACTATAAGTCAGGGCAAGTTCGGGAGTGCGGAAAAGCTCGTCCTTCTTCAAGGAATAAGTAGAGTTCTCTTCGTTGATTCCGGCAAAGAAATGGTGGTATTCATCATCGTGCGTCTCAATGCGGAGCTTGTAGTTGCCGCTGTAACAGAGGGCTGCACCAATCACGTTGCCCGTGTTCTCCTGCGGACGACCGTCGAGGGAGAACATCACTTCGGCATGGTCAGTATGGGAATTGCGCACACCGTCCTTATTCTTGATAACCTTCATGCCCGGAGTGAGAGGTTCCTGCGTCAAGACCCCTTCATTGGCCCAGGAACCGGAGAGATGGGACAGCCATACATCGCCACGGCGGATGGGCAGATAGCCGGAAGCAAACTGATTGAGCACCACCGACTTCTTCTCCTGATGGGAGATTTCAGTCCAGGATTCTATCACGTCGGCATCCTGCCAGGCACGGTAACAGACGTTGACGAAGAAGGGATACACCTTATCCTTCAGTGCCACGACAGTCGTCACGACATTCCCTTCCTTTTCGGTAGTCACGTTCAATACTTCGAGCTGGAGGGTCATGTTACCGTCGGCATGCTTCACAGCGAGGGCCGTCTCCACGGGAGCATTCAATCCATATTCGGGATAGGCTGCATGGTTCGCTTCTGCCGCAGAGATATTCTGCAAGTCGGCTTCAGAAAGTCTGTTACCATAATACAAGTGTCTCAGTGTACCGCCTTCAGGAGCCGAAAGCACCAAAGAGGTTTTCGGAGTGGATACACATACGTTTTGAGCCAACAAACTGCCGGTCAGCAGCAGTACTCCAAAGAGGAAATTTGTTCGTTTCTTGAAATTCATGCTTTTCTTGTTTAGATTCTATATTCATTTAGCTGTGCGCAAATGTAGGCGTTTCCCCGAAGATAAAATAGTATCATTTTATCATATCCTTATACAAATTCTATTTCCGGCTGACAATTGTCCCCGTGGCTTGGTTGGCAGGCATCACCAGCACTTCCGCAATCTGGATATGCTCGGGGACGGCAGCGGCGAAATAGACCACTTCGGCTATATCGTCGCCGGTCAGCGGGCGTATACCTTTATATACATTATCGGCCGCCTCCCGGTTACCACGGAAACGGACGACGGAGAAATTGGTTTCCACCAACCCCGGCTTGATATTCGTTACGCGTATCGGGGTATCCACCAGGTCGATGCGGAGTCCGTCGGAAAGGGCCTTGACGGCAGCCTTGCAGGCACAGTACACACTGCCTCCCGGATAAGCGTAATCTCCGGCAATGGACCCCATATTGATAACGTGACCACGGCCTCGCTCCACCATACCGGGAACCACGAGGCGGGTCATGGCAAGCAAGGCTTTCACGTTAGTGTCGATGACAATGTCCCATTCATCCAGGTTACCTTCATGTTCCTTGTCCACCCCAATGACGAGTCCGGCATTGTTCACCAGTATGTCTACCGCCTTCCATTCCTCCGGAAGGGATTCGAGGGCGGCATGGGCAGCCTGCCGGTCGCGGACATCGAAAGGAAGCAGATACACATCGGCTCCATATTTCTCCAACAATTCTTTCTTTACAGCATTCAGTTTCTCCACATTACGGCCATTGAGTATAAGCCGGTAACCGTTCATGGCAAATTTACGCGCGCAGCCTTCCCCTATTCCCGAGGAGGCTCCGGTGATGAGTACAATCTTCTTTTCCATCATGTTATTAAGTTTTAATATCAATACTGCCAACAAAGGTATTACTTATTATTTTAACTTCATAGGAATAATGAATTTTAGAGTAAGGCGAAAAATCCCGATAAATTATGTAACTTTGCACCCGCTTTTTGAAAGCCCGAGAAACTGTTTTGATTTTATTTCAGCTTTCTTCTGAGATTTGTTTAATTCGTTTGGATAAAGTAAAAGACGCTTATGCAAAAGTCCGATTGCATCATCGGTGTGGAGCACGTATCGAAATTTTTCGGAGATAAGGCCGTGCTGAATGATGTGAATTTGTCTGTCCGTAAGGGCGAGTTTGTAACAATACTGGGACCGTCCGGCTGCGGAAAGACAACTCTGTTGCGCCTCATTGCAGGCTTTCAGACAGCCTCGGAAGGAGTGATAACCATTGCCGGAAAGGACATCACACAGACACCGCCGCACAAGCGTCCGGTAAACACCGTGTTCCAGAAGTACGCCCTCTTCCCCCACCTCAACGTGTTCAACAACATTGCCTTCGGGCTGAAGCTGAAGAAGCTGCCCGGTGCCACCATCGAGAAGAAGGTAAAGCAAGCCCTGCGCATGGTGGGCATGACGGACTATGAGGACCGCGACGTAGACTCCCTCTCCGGCGGGCAGCAACAGCGCGTAGCCATTGCCCGAGCCATCGTCAACGAACCCGAAGTGCTGCTACTGGACGAACCCCTTGCCGCCCTGGACCTAAAAATGCGCAAGGACATGCAGATGGAGCTAAAGGAGATGCACCAGAAGCTGGGCATCACCTTCGTATATGTGACCCACGACCAGGAAGAGGCACTGACCTTGAGCGATACCATCGTCGTGATGAGCGAAGGACGCATCCAGCAAATAGGCGTGCCGACGGACATCTACAACGAACCCATCAACTCCTTCGTAGCAGACTTCATTGGTGAAAGCAACATCTTGAACGGAGTTATGATAAAGGATAAAGCCGTCACCTTCTGCGGACACGAATTTGAATGCGTGGACACGGGATTTGGCGAGCAGATGCAGGTAGACGTAGTGATTCGCCCCGAAGACATCTACATCTTCGATGTATCCGACGCCGCACAGCTGACGGGGACCGTAACCAGCTGCATCTTTAAAGGCGTACACTACGAAATGCTGGTGCAGACGCGCGAAGGCTACGAGCTGATGGTGCAGGACTACCATGCCTTCGAGGCAGGACGCGAAGTCGGCCTGCTGGTGAAACCCTTCGACATCCACGTGATGAAGAAGGAACGCACCTGCAACACCTTCGAGGGAAAGCTGGTGGACGAGACGCACGTAGACTTCCTGGGCTGTAACTTCGAGTGCCTCCCCGTGCAGGGCATCGAGCCGGGCAGCGCCGTGCAAGTGGAAGTAGACTTCCAGCACGTCATCCTCGAAGACAACGAAGAGGACGGCCGTCTGACGGGTGAAGTGAAATTCATCCTCTACAAAGGGAACCATTACCACCTGACCGTGTTTACGGACTGGGACGAAGACATCTTTGTCGACACCAACGACGTGTGGGACGACGGCGACCGCGTAGGTATCACCATCGCCCCTCAAAATATACGGATTGTTCAATCTCTTAATAAGGAAGGAAGTGCTCAATAAGTTATCCCATTTCTTCATGCGCCGGCGCAACTGGACGGTACCCTACGCGCTGTTTCTGCTTGTATTTGTCATAGTACCGCTGCTGCTCATCGTGCTCTATGCCTTTACGGACGACGGAGGGGCGTTTACGTTGGCCAACTTCCGCAAGTTCATGATGCACCCCGAAGCGATGAACACGTTTGTCTACTCCATCGGAATAGCCGTTATCACCACGCTGGTCTGCCTGCTGCTGGGCTATCCGGCAGCGTATATCCTGAGCCAGAAGCAATTCAACACCTCACGCACCATGGTGGTGCTGTTCATCCTCCCCATGTGGGTGAATATCTTGATACGTACGCTTGCCACAGTGGCGCTGTTCGACTTCCTGAACCTGCCGCTGGGCGAAGGTGCCCTTGTGTTCGGTATGGTCTACAACTTCCTGCCGTTCATGATATACCCCATTTACAACACTCTTCAGAAGATGGACCACAATCTGATTGAGGCTGCGCAGGACTTGGGAGCCTCTCCTACCCGCGTATTCGGCAAGGTGATTCTGCCGCTCTCCATGCCGGGAGTGATGAGCGGCATAGTGATGGTGTTTATGCCTACGGTTTCTACCTTTGCCATTGCCGAGTTGCTAACAATGAACAACATCAAACTGTTCGGCACCACGGTGCAAGAGAATATTTACAACGGAATGTGGAACTACGGTGCCGCCCTCTCGCTCATCATGCTGCTGCTGATAGGCATCACCATCCTCTTTACCAACGAGGAGGACGGGGCATCGAATGAAAGCGGAGGTGTGATATGATGACACGAATCTTAACCCGCGGCTACTTGTGGCTGCTGCTGGCGTTGCTCTACTCGCCCATCTTAATTATTATGATATTCTCCTTCACGGAGGCAAAGGTGCTGGGCAACTGGACGGGATTCTCCACCAAGCTGTACAGCTCCTTGTTTACGGGCGGGATGCACCACTCGCTGATAAATGCCATCTGGAACACATTCGCCATTGCCCTGCTTGCCGCCACCGCCAGTACGGCGCTGGGCAGCATTGCAGCCATCGGCATCTTCAATCTGCGCTCGCGCACACGGCAGGTAATGAACTTCGCCAATGCCATCCCGATGATGAATGCAGACATTATCACCGGTGTGTCGCTGTTCCTGCTGTTCGTCAGCTTCGGCATATCGCAAGGATTCACCACAGTGGTACTGGCACACATCACTTTCTGCACGCCCTACGTGGTGCTCAGCGTAATGCCCCGGCTCAAAAAGATGAACCAGAATGTCTACGAGGCGGCACTCGACCTGGGCGCCACACCGTTCCAAGCACTGCGCAAGGTTATTCTTCCGGAGATATTTCCGGGTATGATAAGCGGATTCATCCTTGCTTTCACGCTCTCCATCGACGACTTTGCCGTGACCATCTTCACCATCGGCAACCAGGGGCTGGAAACGCTCTCCACCTACATCTACGCCGATGCGCGCAAAGGTGGACTGACGCCGGAACTGCGGCCACTCTCCACCATCATCTTCGTGACGGTGCTGGTGCTGCTGATTGTAATCAACAAGCGGGCCGAACGGACGAAAAACGATTGATGTGAGTGATGAGTTATAAGTTATCAATTGTCAAGAACAAGATGATGAAAAGGATAATAAACATACTGATTCTACTGTGCTGTATCGCATCCCTCTCTTCTTGTGGAAACTCCACAGAAGAGCGCAGCCGTGTACTGAAGATATACAACTGGGCGGACTACATCGATGAAGATGTGCTTGCCGAATTTCCCGACTGGTACAAGCAGCAGACGGGCGAAGACCTCCGTATCATCTACCAGGTGTTCGATATCAACGAAATCATGCTCACCAAAATTGAGCGCGGGCACGAGGACTTCGACGTCGTATGCCCCTCGGAGTACATCATCGAACGCATGCTTCGCAAAGACCTCCTGCTACCCATCGATCGCAACTTCGGCCACACGCCGGACTACATCCCCAACGTGTCGCCCTACATTCGCCACGAGCTGAACAAGACCTCGCAACCGGAACGCCAGACCGAGGACTATGCCGTGCCCTACATGTGGGGCACCGCTGGTATCCTCTTCAACAAAAAGTTTATTACCGCCGAAGAGGCCGGCACATGGGACATCCTCTGGGACTCCAAAAACCGCGGCAAAATACTGATGAAGGACAGCTACCGCGATGCCTACGGTACCGCCATCATCTACGCCCACGCCCGGGAGCTGGCCGACAGCACCGTCACCGTAGAGCAACTGATGAACGACAACTCCCCGCAGGCCATCGCCCTGGCCGAGCAACGCCTCAAGGAGATGAAACCCAACATCGCCGGCTGGGAAGCCGACTTCGGCAAGGAAATGATGACCAAGAACAAGGCGTGGATTAACTTCACCTGGAGCGGCGACGCCGTCTGGGCCATCGAGGAGGCCGATGCCGTGGGTGTGGAACTGGACTACACCGTCCCCTGCGAAGGCAGCAACATCTGGTACGACGGCTGGGTAATCCCCCGCTACGCCCGCAACGTGAAGGCGGCAAGCTATTTCATCAACTACCTCTGCCAGCCTTCCGTGGCACTGCGCAACATGGATGCCATCGGCTACGTCAGCGCCGTAGCCACACCGGAAATCATGGAGGCCAAGACCGATACCACGCTCGACGTGCACTCCGACCTCAGCTACTTCTTCGGCCCCCTGCCCGGAGCCGACAGCCTGCAGATAGACCCGGTACAATATCCTGACCGCCGAGTAGTGGAACGCTGCGCCATGATACGCGACTTCGGCGACCGCACGGAACTAGTGCTCGAGATGTGGAGCCGCGTGAAAGGTGACAATCTCAACACAGGCATCGTGCTGCTCATCTTCGCCGTTTTCGGTCTGCTCTTCATCTGGCTGGTATATGCCAAGATACGAAAGTACAAGCAGAAACGCCACCACCGTCTCCGCAGAAAGCGGAAAAGGGGATGAGCAACACATTGTTTACCTAAAAACCCGTCAACGTGCAAGGAACAAAGAATCTGACACAAGGCCCCATCAACCGCCAGCTTTTCACGCTGGCAATGCCCATCATGGCCACCTCGTTCATCCAGATGGCCTACAGCCTGACGGACATGGCATGGGTAGGGCGTCTGGGCAGTGAGTCCATGGCTGCAGTAGGTGCGGTAGGCATACTGACGTGGATGTCCGGCTCCATCGCCTTGCTCAATAAAGTGGGCGCCGAAGTCAGCGTAGGCCAGTCCATCGGTGCACGCAGCGAAGAGGACGCACGCAGCTTTGCCTCGCACAACATTACGATTGCCCTGCTCATCTCCGTCTGCTGGGGAGGCCTGCTCTTTCTTTTCGCCCGCCCCATCCTGAACATCTTCGAGCTGAAACAGCATATCACGGACGCCGCCGTGACTTATCTGCGCATCGTGTCGACGGGACTGCCTTTCATCTTTCTCTCCGCTGCCTTTACGGGCATCTACAACGCGGCAGGACGAAGCAAGATTCCGTTCTACATCAGCGGGACGGGACTGATAATGAACATCGTCCTCGACCCTCTGTTCATCTTCGGCTTCGGTTGGGGAACAGTGGGCGCGGCACTTGCCACATGGCTTTCCGAAGCTACAGTATTCGGCATCTTCGTCTACAAACTCCGGGGGAAAAGCGCCGTGCTCGGAGGTTTCTCCTTTATCGTTCCGCTGAAAAAGAAGTACACCCGGCGCATCTTCAAGCTCGGGCTGCCCGTGGCTACGCTGAACACGCTATTTGCCTTCGTCAATATGTTCCTCTCGCGCACCGCCTCGGAGCAGGGAGGACACATCGGACTGATGGCATTCACCACCGGTGGACAAATCGAGGCCATCACCTGGAATACTTCGCAAGGATTCTCCACGGGGCTGAGCACGTTCATCGCCCAGAACTATGCCGCGGGGCAGAAGTCGCGCGTGAAGCAAGCATGGCGCACCACCATGTGGATGACGGGCGTATTCGGAAGCCTCTGCTCACTACTGTTCATCTTCTTCGGCAGCGAGGTGTTCTCTATCTTCGTACCCGAGGCCGAAGCCTACCGTGTGGGTGGAGATTTCCTCCGCATCGACGGCTATTCGCAAATGTTCATGATGATGGAAATTACCATGCAGGGCGTGTTCTACGGACTGGGACGGACAGTGCCGCCTGCCATTGTCAGCATCGGATGCAATTACATGCGTATTCCGGTGGCGTTATTGCTGGTGCACATGGGTATGGGAGTGGATGCCATCTGGTGGGCAGTAAGTGGAACGACCGTTGCCAAAGGTCTTATACTGACAGCCTGGTTCGTCCTCATCAAAAGGAAAATTCTCTAAAAAAGGACAGAACTGGCGAACTTTAGAAAGAAGAATATGGTTATTATATACATAAATTTGCAACATTAAAGATAAAGTCAACTTTTAAAGAAAAAGAGTTATGAAGAAGATGAAATTTACAGTATTACTTTTGTGCGGCGCATTGCTGCTGGGCAGTTGCGGCACAATGAACAACAAGGCCAAAGGTGGAATAATCGGCGGTGGCTCCGGTGCAGCAGCAGGTGCCATTATCGGCGGACTGATAGGTAAAGGCAAGGGGGCAGCCATTGGAGCTGCGGTAGGTGCTGCAGTAGGTACGGGTGCCGGCGTTGCCATCGGACACAAGATGGACAAGAAGGCTGCCGAAGCTGCCAAGATTGAAGGCGCCCAAGTGGAGCAGGTGACGGATGCAAACGGCTTGCCGGCTGTCAAAGTATCCTTTGCGGCAGGTATTCTTTTCGGCTTCAACTCCGCAGCACTGAGCAACGAGGCAAAGGCTTCCCTGCGCGAACTCGCACAGATTCTGAAGGAAGACCCGACAACCGATATCGCCATCATCGGCCATACCGACAAAGTGGGTACTTACGAAGCCAACATGAAAGTTTCCAAGAACCGCGCCTATGCCGTAGAGAACTATTTGCAGGATTGCGGCGTATCTCCGGCCCAGTTCAAGAAAGTGGAAGGCGTGGGATACAACGAATACGACGAAAGTCTGTCTGCCGACCAGAACCGACGCGTAGAGGTATATATGTATGCCAGCGAACAGATGATTAAGAATGCGGAGGCAGCTAATTAATATGGTAAAGTGATTAATGTGTTAATGTGCCAATATGCATATTGGCACATTAACACATTAATCACATTGGCACTCTCTCCATGAAACTCCCGAAGCCTTTGCGGTTCCTCCGCAACATCATATTATTCTTCTTTATTTCCACTATCCTAGCGGTAGTGGCTTATCGTTTTGTACCCGTCTACATCACGCCACTGATGGTTATTCGCAGCGTGCAACAGGTCTTTAAGGGTGAAAGTCCATGCTGGCACCACACTTGGGTATCTTCCGACAAGATATCCCCTCACCTGCCTATGGCCGTCATTGCCTCGGAAGACAACCGGTTTGCCACACACAACGGATTCGATTTCATCGAGATACAGAAAGCGATAAAGGAGAATGAAACAAGAAAACGGAAACGGGGCGCAAGCACCATCAGCCAGCAGACGGCAAAGAATGTATTCCTATGGCCCCAGTCTTCCTGGGTACGTAAAGGACTGGAAGTCTACTTCACCGTACTAATAGAGTTCTTCTGGTCCAAAGAACGTATCATGGAGGTCTATCTCAACTCCATCGAAATGGGAAAAGGCATCTATGGCGCACAAGCTGCCGCCAAATACAAGTTCAAGACTACAGCAGCCAAGCTCTCTGCCGGACAGTGCGCACTAATAGCGGCAACATTGCCCAACCCCATACGCTTCGACTCAGCACACCCCTCCCCTTACATAAAGAAAAGGCAAGGACAGATTCTACGATTGATGAAACTGGTACCCAAATTCCAGCTAAATGAGAAGCGGACAAAAGAATAAGAAGAGGATGTATCAAAACAGTTAATAGCACACAGATGACACATCCTCCTTTAATTTTTAATTCTTAATTTTTAATTAATACGCGTGTCCTCCCTCTTCCATCTCCTTCGCATCAATCTTGCGATTGTCGATACTGCGCCAAGCGTAGAAGATGTAGGCAAGAACGAAAGGAACAAGGATAGAGACATAAGCCATAACCTTCAGTGTGAACTGGCTCGAGCAACTGTTTGCCAACGTGAGTGAGCTTTGCAGGTCGTGGGTAGAAGGATAATAGGCCGTATTGTTATAGCCTGCCACAAGCAGCAGTGCCAATACCGTAAGCACCGTCCCTGCACCGGCAAACCAGATACCCTTGTCGAATGCCGGCTTCCACAGCGTGCGGATAATGCCCCAGAGCACAGCCACCACACCAACCAGGAATACAAGCAGCACTACCGGCATCTGCAGGAAGTTCGTCAGATACTTGTAAGGTTCCATGAACACCTCTCCCGTTTCCGGGCGTACAGCATAGCCGTCGGCAAGCAGCGTACGGATGACGAAGGCCAGGAAGAATACCAGGAACAACGCCGTATTTCCCCAAAGTGCCCGGCGGCAGCGTTTCACCAAATCATCCTCATTGATATTATTAATAAAATAAAGCGCTCCCAAGATACGTGCCAGGAAGAACACAGCCAGCCCCAGCACCACATTCCACGGATTAAGCAACGCATCCAACCCATGCCAGCCGTTAGCCCATTGACTGATAACCGGCATTGCCGCATCTGCGATATTCCCTTTATTGATATAGAAGTTAGACCCCGTGAAGAACGTGGCCACTGCCCCACCCAGCAATACCGGACCTACCACTCCGTTTATCACCAGGAACGTGCGATACGTTGTCTTGCCCAGCAGATTTCCCGCCTTCGACTGAAACTCGTAGCTGACAGCCTGCAACACAAAGCTGAACAGAATAATCATCCACAACCAATAAGCTCCTCCGAAACTGGTACTATAGAACAACGGAAACGAAGCAAAGAACGCGCCTCCAAACGTGACAAGCGTTGTAAACGTGAACTCCCACTTCCGTCCCGTAGAATTAATCATCATCTTCTTCTGCTCCTCCGTCTTCCCCAGACAGAACAGAAGCGAATTACCTCCCTGCACGAACAGCAGGAATACCAGTAGTGCTCCCAGCAAGGAGACTACAAACCACCAATAGTGTTGAAGAAATATATAAGCATTCATTGTGAGTTATGAGTTATAAGTTATGAGTTATGTGACGGTGTGTGCGTTTCGGTTTCAGGACCTTTGCGAATAGCCTTCAGCATAATTCCCACCTCAGCAATCAGCATGACAGTGAAAAGTACCAGGAAAATAAAGAACGTGGTCTGCACGGAGCCTACATCCAGCTTAGAGATGGCGGCACTCGTGGGCAGCATATCTTGGATGGCCCACGGCTGACGACCACACTCGGCAACCACCCATCCGGCTTGTCCAGCCAGATAGCCCAGCGGAATGGTGAGCATAGCCACCCAATGCATCCATGGCATCCGCGACAAGTCTTTCTTATAGGCCAGGAACAGCACCACAATAAAGAAGAGGATGAAGTATCCACCCAACATCACCATCACACGGAACATGTAGAACGTAAGGGACACATTGGGCACCAGCTCGTTCACGTCCTTGATATAACCATAACCGAAATAGGCTACATTATCTTTCAACACTTTGGCAGCCACCTCTGCATCTGCCTCATTGCCCGCAGCCTTGGCTGCACGATAGGCGGCAAACGCACCGATAGCCGTTTTTCCTTTTTCTATTTTCTCCTCTGCCGAAAGCGCTACGGTACCATCGCTCAACGGATATCCACCTTTCAGCAGGTCATTGATGCCGGGAACAAAAGCATCCATCTTGCGCTCGGCAAGCAGCGACAGCATCTTCGGAATTTCCACACGGAAAAGGAATGGGTCTACTCCGTCCTGCGGTGTCTGCTTGGCAGGATTCAGCAGCCCGAACGCTACCAATCCGGCACCTTGCCGCCCTTCATAATAGCCTTCCATAGCAGCCAGCTTCATCGGCTGCTTTTGCGCCACCTGATAGCCCGAGCCATCACCCGTCCAGGCAGAGAGCACAGCGGCACACAGACCTACCCATGCGGCAATCTTTACACTTGCCAGCGCAAATTTCTTCTCGCGCTTCTTCCACAGATACCAGCAGCTTACGCCTACTACAAACACGGCAGCCAGCACCCAGCCGGACAGCACGCTATGGAAGAACTTATTGACAGCCATCGGCGAAGTTGCCACAGCCCAGAAGTCCACCATCTCGTTGCGTGCCGTATCGGGATTGAACTCCATACCTACGGGATTCTGCATCCACGCATTGGCAACCAGAATCCACCAGGCAGAAATCGTGGCGCCCAGCCCCGTGAGCCAAGTAGATGCCAGGTGGAAACGCTTGCTCACCTTATCCCAGCCGAAGAACATGACGGCGATAAACGTTGCTTCCATAAAGAAAGCCAAAATACCCTCGATGGCAAGCGGCGCACCGAAGATGTCGCCCACAAACCAACTGTAATTACTCCAATTCGTACCGAATTCAAATTCCAGAATAATACCGGTTGCTACACCAATAGCAAAGTTGATACCGAAAATCTTCATCCAGAATTTGGCAGTACGTTTCCAAAATTCGTCACCCGTACGGTAGTACGCTGTCTCCATGATGCCCATAATTACCGCCAGTCCAAGTGTCAGCGGCACAAAAATCCAGTGATAGATGGCGGTCAAGGCAAATTGGGCTCTCGACCAGTCAATCAGGGAAGTGTCAATGTGTCCAAGCATAAGAATCAAGTTATGAGTTATAAGTTATGAGTTATTAAGTTTTTAAGTTATCGGGTAAGAACAGAGAGACACGGAGAATTTATAAGGGCAAGGAAATAAACTCTGTGTCTCCGTGTTTAGTCGCCCAGACTCCGATGGATAAGCTCATTACTGACATAGCCTTCCTTGTCATCGCCCACCACGGGGGTATTCAGAAACCGTGGGAAGAAGAAAAGGCGGAGAATGAAAAACATGATGAACAACTTCACAAGAATGATAAGCCACAAAGTACGCCCTAACGTCATACTTCGAAAACCTTCCAAATAAAAACGCCAAATGTTTACCGCAGTCTGTTTCATGCCGATAAAATTATAATGATTACAAATATAAAATACTTTTATATAAAGAACAAATAAAAAGGTGAAAAGTTGAACAGAAAAAAGACTTCTCCCATTCATCGGTACAAAAAAGATTTTAGGCGAGGAAAATTCACTCAACGTCTATCACTTTTGCAATCCTTTCTCCACCCCACTACATTTGCAAATGTAAAACCATAGAATAACGAAGATATGACGAACGTAAAAAGATTGACAGTGATAGCGCTATGTATGGCAAGCTGCATGGGAGTGGCCGCCCAAAACGGCACTTCCACGCAGATACCCGGCAGTTCCGAGCAGCCAGCCGACAGCCTGCCCGCCCAATGGGACTTGCAAGCGTGCATCGACTATGCCTTGCAGCAAAACATCACCATCCGCAAGAACCGCCTCAACGCGGAAAGTGCCCAGGTAGATGTAAAGACCGCCCGAGCCGCTCTCTTCCCCAGCCTTTCGGCCAGTGTGAGCCAGCGTGTCGTGAATCGCCCGAAGAGCGAGACAAACACCACCATCGACGGCGACAACATCACCAGCAGCCAGAGCAAGACTTCCTATAACGGCAGCTACGGCATCGATGCCAACTGGACCCTCTACAACGGCGGGAAGCGCCTCAACACCATCAAACAACAGCAACTGAACAACCGCATTGCCGAACTTAGCGTAGCACAGAGCGAGAACAGCATCGAAGAAAGTATCGCACAAACCTACGTACAGATACTCTACGCCGCCGAAGCCGTGAAAGTGAACGAATCGACCCTGGAAGTGAGCCAAGCCGAATGCGAACGCGCCCGCCAGCTTCTCGAAGCAGGAAGCATAGCCAAAAGCGACCTGGCACAACTGGAAGCGCAGGTAAGCACCGACAAGTACCAACTGGTGACCGCACAAGCCACCCTGCAAGACTACAAACTACAACTGAAACAACTCCTGGAACTGGACGGCGAATCCGAGATGAACCTCTACATCCCTACACTCGGCACGGAAAACGTACTGGCACCCCTGCCCACCAAAACGGACGTTTACCGTTCTGCCCTCGTGCTCCGTCCGGAAATAGAAGCCGGCAAACTGAATATACAGACATCCGACCTCGACATCAAAATTGCCCGCGCTGGCTATCTGCCTACGCTGAGCCTCAGCGCCGGCATCGGAACCAGCCATGCCAACGGCAATGACTTCACCTTCAGCGAGCAAGTCAAACAGAACTGGAACAACTCGCTGGGCTTCACCGTAAGCGTGCCCATCTTCAGCAACCGGCAGACCAAGAGTGCCGTAGAGAAAGCCAAGATTCAGAAGCAGACCAGCGAACTGGACCTGCTGGACGACCAAAAAACGCTGTACAAGACCATCGAAACCCTCTGGCTCGATGCCAACAGCGCCCAGCAGCGCTACGCCGCCGCCACAGAGAAACTGAAAAGTACGCAGACCAGCTATGAACTGATTCAAGAGCAGTTCAACCTGGGCATGAAGAATACCGTAGAACTGCTGACTGAGAAAAGCAATCTGCTCAGCGCACAGCAGGAGACACTGCAAGCCAAATACATGGCCATACTGAATATGCAGCTACTGAAGTTTTATCAAGGAGAAAAAATCGAATTATAATACCTTATATATATGAACAAAAAAAGAATCATCCTCATTGCCGTAGCTGCCGTAATCATAGTGGGCGGCGGCGTATGGCTCTTCGGTGGTGCCAAGGCCAAGCACAAGGTGACCTACGCCACAGCAACCATCCATAAAGGCGAGATTTCCGAATCCGTAACCGCCACGGGGACCATCGAACCGGTGACGGAAGTGGAAGTGGGTACCCAGGTGAGCGGTATCATCGACAAGATTCATGTAGACTACAATTCCGTAGTAACCAAAGGCCAACTCATTGCCGAGATGGACCGCGTGACACTGCAAAGCGAACTCGCTTCGCAACGCGCCGCCTACAACGGTGCAAAGGCCGAATACGAGTACCAGAAAAAACTCTACGAGCGCAACAAGACGCTGAACGAAAAGCAGCTCATCGCCGCCACGGACTATGAGCAGTCCGTCTATAACTACGAGAAGGCCAAGAGCAACTACGAAAGCAGCCAGGCATCACTGGCAAAGGCTGAACGCAACCTCTCCTACGCCACCATCACCTCTCCCATCGACGGTGTGGTCATCAGCCGCGACGTGGAAGCAGGACAGACCGTGGCTTCCGGCTTCGAGACACCGACACTGTTCACCATCGCTGCCGACCTGACGCAGATGCAGGTTGTGGCCGACGTGGACGAAGCGGACATAGGCGGTGTGGAAGAGGGACAGCGCGCCACGTTTACCGTAGACGCCTACCCGAATGACGTGTTCGAAGGAGTGGTCACACAAATTCGTCTGGGAGATGCCAGCTCAAGCAGCACGTCGAGCACCAGCACCAGCACGGTTGTGACCTACGAAGTAGTCATCTCCGCCCACAACCCGGACCTGAAACTGAAACCACGCCTGACAGCCAACGTCACCATCTTCACCCTCGACCGCAAAGACGTACTGTGCGCTCCTGCCCGTGCCCTGCGCTTCAACCCCGAAAAACCGCTTATCGGCGACAATGATATCGTGAAGGATTGCGAAGGGGAACATAAACTCTGGACCCGCGAAGGCAACACCTTTACCGCCCATCCTGTGAAGATAGGTATCTCCAACGGAGTCAACACGGAAATTATCAGCGGCATTAACGAAGGTACCGTAGTGGTGACCGAAGCCACCATCGGCAGCATGCCCGGCAGCGGCGCTCCGGACATGAGCCAGGAAGCTCCCGGAGGTGAGAAGAGTCCGTTCATGCCTGGCCCTCCGGGAAGTAAGAAGAAGAGCGGAAAATAATACAAAAAAAGAATTATGAATAAAGCAGTCATTGAACTTCAAAATATCAAACGCAACTTCCAGGTGGGGGACGAAACCGTGCATGCCCTGCGCGGCGTCTCGTTCACCATCCGTGAAGGCGAGTTTGTCACCATCATGGGTACATCGGGCTCCGGAAAGTCTACTTTGCTGAATACCCTCGGCTGCCTGGACACGCCCACCAGCGGCGAATACCTGCTGGACGGTATCTCCGTACGCACCATGAGCAAGCCTCAACGCGCCGTACTACGCAACCGTAAAATCGGCTTCGTATTCCAGAGTTACAACCTGCTGCCCAAAACCACTGCCGTGGAAAATGTGGAGCTACCGCTGATGTATAACTCCTCCGTCTCGGCTTCCGAAAGGCGGAGACGTGCCATCGAAGCCCTGCAAGCCGTGGGGCTGGGCGACCGACTGGAACATAAGTCCAATCAGATGTCCGGCGGTCAGATGCAACGCGTAGCCATCGCCCGCGCCTTGGTGAACAATCCCGCCGTTATCCTGGCAGACGAAGCTACGGGTAACCTGGACACCCGTACTTCTTTCGAGATTCTGGTACTGTTCCAAAAGCTGCATGCCGAAGGACGCACCATCATCTTCGTCACCCACAACCCCGAAATAGCCCAGTACAGCAGCCGCAACATCGTGCTGCGCGACGGACAAATCAAGGACGATACCATCAACACCCAAATCCAGAATGCAGCCGAAGCCCTGGCAGCATTGCCTAAGCAGGAGGAGGAATGAGGGATAAGGGATTAAGGATTAGGGATTAATTTTAAACTTTCCATTAAAACGATATGAACGGAACAAACCTTTTCAAAATAGCCTTGCGAGCCTTGAACAACAACAAGCTGCGCGCATTCCTCACCATGCTGGGCATCATCATCGGCGTGGCGTCCGTCATCACGATGCTTGCCATCGGACAAGGTTCGAAGAAAAGCATCCAGGCGCAAATCTCCGAGATGGGCTCCAACATGATTATGATTCACCCCGGTGCCGACATGCGCGGCGGTGTCCGCCAAGACCCCAGCGCCATGCAGACCTTGAAGCTGACCGACTACGAAGCCCTGCGCAACGAAACCAACTTCCTGGCTGCCGTCAGCCCCAATGTCTCCTCCAGCGGGCAGCTCATCGCGGGCAACAACAACTACCCCTCCTCCGTGAGCGGCGTGGGCACGGACTATCTCGAAATCCGGCAGCTCAGCGTGGAGAACGGCGAGATGTTTACCGAAGCCGACATACAGACCTCTGCCAAGGTGTGCGTCATCGGAAAGACCATCCAAGACAACCTCTTTCCCGGAGGAGAGGACCCCGTGGGACGTATCATCCGCTTCAACCAAGTGCCCTTCCGCGTGGTGGGCGTGCTGAAGTCCAAAGGCTACAACTCCATGGGCATGGACCAAGACGACGTAGTGCTTGCCCCTTACAGCACCGTGATGAAACGCCTGCTGGCACAGACCTACCTTAGCGGCATCTTCGCCTCCGCCCTCACCGAGGACATGACGGACAATGCCACCGACGAAATCACCGAGATACTGCGCCGCAACCACAAGCTGAAGGAGAATGACGACGACGACTTCACCATTCGCAGCCAGCAGGAACTCAGCACCATGCTGAATTCCACCACCGACCTGATGACCACGCTGCTTGCCTGCATAGCCGGCATTTCGCTCGTAGTGGGCGGCATCGGCATTATGAACATCATGTACGTATCGGTGACGGAACGCACGCGCGAAATCGGCCTGCGCATGAGTGTAGGCGCCCGCGGTGTCGACATCTTGAGCCAGTTCCTCATCGAAGCTATCCTCATCAGCATCACCGGAGGCATCATCGGCGTCATCATCGGATGCGGAGCCAGCTGGATAGTGAAGAGCGTTGCCCACTGGCCCATCTTCATCCAGCCGTGGAGTGTATTCCTCTCCTTCGCCGTATGTACCGTCACCGGAGTGTTCTTCGGTTGGTATCCCGCCAAGAAAGCTGCGGACCTCGACCCGATAGAGGCCATACGCTACGAATAACCTTTTCTCCCTTGCCGGAAGTTAGCCAAATAGTTCTTAAGTATTAGGAAAAAAGTTTCCGGCAATAGGGAAAAAAGTTATGCGAAACTAAGAATAATCTCTATCCCAAGCCTTGGGATAGACATCCGCAAGCTTGGGATACATATCCGCAACCTGGAAACGCTTATCCGCAACCTGCGAACAGAGATTTGCTTCGCAGGCAGCGGATATTTCCAATATCCACCTAAAATCCGTATCTTTGTATCATGATGAAACAACAGCTCCCTAACCCACGCCGCCGCGGCATCGAAACCCTGATACACATCATTGTCTGGGGTATCGTCATCGGTTTCCCCTTTCTGATGATGACACGCAGCGGCTTCAATATCAGCCTTGCGGACTATCTGCGCCACGGTAGCAGCAGTACCCTCTCATTCTTCCTTGTATTCTACATCAACTACTGCCTCCTCATTCCCCGCTACTTGTTCGAGGGACGCATCCGGCAGTATCTCCTGCTGAACACACTGCTCATCATCTGCATTACCACCGGCGCCCACCTTTGGCAAGAATACACATTCCAAAACCATATGCGCGGCGATGATGACGGTCAGCACATGGGGCCTCCCAAATGGATATTCATCTTGCGCGACGTCTCGACCATGATTCTCACCGCCGGCCTCAGCGCTGCCATCAAGCTGAGCCGCCGCTGGGCGCAGATGGACGCCGCCCGCCGCGAAGCCGAGAAAAGCCGCACGGAAGCCGAGTTGAAGAACCTGCGCAACCAGCTCAACCCGCACTTCCTGCTCAATACGCTGAATAACATCTACGCCCTCATCGCCTTCGATGCCGACAAGGCACAGACTGCCGTGCAGGAACTGAGCCGACTGCTGCGCCATGTGCTGTATGACAATCAGCAGAACTTCGTCACCCTGGACAAGGAGATGGACTTCATCCGCAACTACATCGAACTGATGCGCATCCGTCTCTCCGCCAACGTCCGTGTGGAAACAAAGATAGACGTCCGACCGGACAGCCGTACTGAAATAGCTCCGCTCATCTTTATTTCCCTCATAGAGAATGCCTTCAAGCATGGCATCTCCCCCACCGAACCCAGCTTTATCCGTATCCACTTCAGTGAAAGCCCCGGAGAGATACATTGCGAAATAACCAACAGCTATCATCCCAAAAGCGTGGCAGACAAGAGTGGAAGCGGCATCGGGTTGGAACAAGTGCGCAAGCGTCTGGAGCTGACCTATCCCGGTCATTACGACTGGCAGCAAGGAGTGAGTGAGGACATGAAAGAGTATAAATCTATTTTAATTATAAAGATATGAATCTGAAGTGCGCCATTGTAGACGACGAGCCCCTCGCCCTGGGGTTGCTGGAAAGCTACGTCAACAAGACCCCGTTTCTAGAGTTGGTCGGTAAATACTCCAGTGCCGTACAAGCCGGTAGTGTAAAATAAACTGTGTCACGCATTATTTATCTCTAGAAAA